>JAIRTY010000234.1 GCA_031254715.1 Nocardiopsaceae bacterium
CACGACCTGCTGATGGCGAACATGTTCGCGCAGGCCGAGGGGCTGGCTTTCGGCCGGGACGACGAGGCACTGCGGAAGGCCGGCAGCCCGCCCGCCCAGATCCCGCACCGGGTCAGCGCGGGCAACCGGCCCACCACGTTGATCCTGGCCGAGCGCCTGACCCCGGCGAACCTCGGCAAGTTGATCGCCCTGTATGAGCACCGGGTCTTTACCGAGGGAGTCATCTGGGGCATCGACTCCTTCGACCAGTGGGGCGTGGAACTGGGCAAGATCCTGGCCAAGACCATCGAGGGCGAGCTGTTGTCCGACGCGGCGCCCAGCCTGGATCATGACTCCTCCACCACCGCGCTGATCGGCCGGTACCGGGCCGAGCGGGGGCGAGCCTCATGAGCGCCGCCCGGCCTAAGGTCGTGATCGTCGGGGCCGGCTTCGCCGGGCTGGCCGCGGCCAAGGCCCTGCACCGGGTGCCGGTCCAGGTGACCGTGGTAGATCAGCACGACTACCACACCTTCACCCCGTTCCTGTACCAGGTGGCCACCGCCCTGCTGGAAGCCGACGCCGCCGCCTTCCCGGTCCGCGGCGAGCTCCGGCGGCTGGGCAACGTGTCGTTCCGGCTCGCCACCGTCACCGGCGTCGACCTGGACGCGAAGGCGGTTGACACCGACCGGCGCCGGCTTCCTTATGACTATCTGGTGCTGGCCGCCGGGGGGGTCAATGCCTACTTCGGGCACTCCGAGATCGCCGGGCGTTCCCTCGGGCTGAACGACCTGCCCGAGGCGTTGCAGCTGCGCAACGCCATCCTGGCCCGGCTCGAGGCCGCCGCCTGGGCGAGTGATCCGGCCGAACGCGCCCGCCTGCTCAGCTTCGCTGTGGTCGGCGGCGGTCCCACCGGGACCGAGTTCGCCGGGGCGCTGGCCGAGCTGATCACCGGCACCCTGACCCGGGACTTCCCCGACCTGGACCGGTCGGAGGTGAGCATCACGCTGGCCGAGGCCAGCCGCCATCCGCTATCGGTGTTCCCCCAGCCGCTGCCGGCCGCGGCCGACCGGGCGCTGCGGGACAAGGGCGTCCGGGTCCGCTCCGAGGCAATGGTCGCCGAAGTCGACCAGACGGGCCTGCGCCTGAAGGACGGAACAACGGTCCCCGCCGCGACGGTGGTCTGGGCTGCCGGGGTGCGCGCCTCGCATCTGGCCGACGGCCTGGGCCTGCGGCTCGGCTCGCACGAGCGGATCGCGGTGACGCCCACCTTGCAGGTCGACGGTCACCCGGAGGTGTTCGCCGTGGGCGACTTCGCGGAGATCCGGACACCGGACGCCGGTCAGCCGCTGCCGATGCTCGCCCAGGTGGCCATCCAGTCCGGCCGGCAGGCAGCGGGGAACATCGGCGCGTTGCTGCGCGGAGAGACCCCGCAGCCCTTCGTTTACAAGGACCTGGGCACGATGGCCACAGTCGGGCGCGGCTTCGCCGTGGCCGACATGGGGCCGGTCAAGCTCACCGGCCAGGCGGGATTCCTGGCCTGGCTGGTGGTGCACATCGCCCGGATCGCTGGCATGCGCAACCGCTCGCTGGTCCTGACGAACTGGGTGTCCGGCTACCTGTTCCGCAACCGCCCGGTGCGGCTGATCGTCGGCCCGCGCGAAACGGACCAGGCGCAGCTCCAAGGCCAGAGATGACACAAGAACAAGGAGGAGACACGAGATGCAGATCGCAATGGTCGGCTTGGGCCGGATGGGCGCCAACCTTGTCCGGCGGCTGATGCGCGCCGGTCACGACTGCGTGGTGTTCGACGTCAACCCGGAGGCGGTGAAGGAACTGCAAGGCGAAGGGGCCACCGGGGCGTCCTCCCTGGCGGACCTGGTGGCCAGGCTGGACAAGCCCCGGGCGGTGTGGGTCATGGTCCCGGCCGGCGAGATCACCGGCAAGACAGTCCGTGACCTGGCGGGCCACCTGGAACCCGGCGACGTGATCATCGACGGCGGCAACTCCTACTACCGGGACGACATCGCCAGGTCCGCGGCCGTGTCAGAGTCAGGCATCCACTACGTCGACGTGGGCACCAGCGGCGGAGTGTGGGGACTGGAGCGCGGCTACTGCCTGATGATCGGCGGCCAGGACCAGGTCGTGGACAGGCTCCGGCCGGTCTTCGAAGCGATCGCCCCCGGCGTGGACGCGGCGCCGCGCACCCCAGGCAGGCAGGGGACCCCTGCGCCATCGGAACACGGCTACCTGCACTGCGGGCCGGCCGGTGCCGGGCACTTCGTCAAGATGGTGCACAACGGGATTGAGTACGGGGCCATGGCCGCCTACGCCGAGGGCCTGAACATCCTGAAAAACGCCAACGCTGGGACCGAGAGCCGCCAGGCCGACGCCGAGACCGCCCCGCTTGAGCAGCCCGAGTACTACCGGTACGACATCGACCTCGCCGAAGTCGCTGAGGTGTGGCGCCGCGGCAGCGTGATCGTGTCCTGGCTGCTTGACCTCACCGCCACTGCCTTGCTGCAATCGCCGACCCTGGAGGACTTCTCTGGCCAGGTCTCGGACTCCGGCGAGGGCCGCTGGACCGCAGTCGCCGCAGTGGAGGAGGGGGTGCCCGCGCCCACCCTGGCCACCGCGTTGTTCTCCCGGTTCGGCTCCAGGGACCTGGACCATTTCGCCAACCAGGTCCTGTCAGCCATGCGCAAGGGCTTCGGCGGCCACGCGGAAAAGCCGGCCGGATGAACGCCCCCGATCACCGGCGCCTGGCACTGCTGTTCGACATCGACGGGACCCTGATCATTACCGGTGGAGCGGGAGCCCGGTCCTGGCGCCTGGCCTTCGACGAGCTGTACGGCATCCCCGCCGATATCGGCAAGTTCACTGATACCGGCATGACCGACCCAGACGTGGGCCGAAAGACCTTCGAGGCGGTCATGGGCCGCAAGCCCGAGCGGCAGGAGTTCGCCAGGCTACTGGAACGTCGCCTGCACTACCTGCACCAGACCGTGAGCGAGTCGGAACACTACCGCGTGCTCCCCGGCGTCGAAGCCCTGCTGACCGGGCTGGTCGACGACGGTTGCCTGGTCGGCCTGATCACCGGCAACCTGGAGGCCGCCGCGCACATCAAGCTGCACCGCGCCGGCCTGAACCGGTTCTTCTCTTTCGGCGGCTACGGCTCGGACTCCAACGATCGCGCCGAGGTAACCCGCATCGCACTGCGCCGGGGCTCCGTGGTCTATGGCGAGGAGCTGACCCCGGACCGTTGCCTGGTCCTTGGCGACACCCCGCACGACGTGGCGGGCGCGCATGCGGCCGGCGTCCCTTGCGTCGGGGTGGCCAGTCACAACTTCAACTCCGCCCAGCTCGCGGAGGCCAAGGCCGACTGGGTTATCGAATCCTTCGAAGACGGCCTGCCCAAGGAGGCGCTGGAATGAGGCGGTGATCTCAGGAAAAATTTAGTGCGCCAGGGGGATGAAATGGCAACAGCGACAGAACTGCAACGGGCTCCCAAGCTAATTTTGGGGCGTTTCCGCTTCTGGCTTTCCATGGTGGCTCTGGTGGTCATCCTGACCGGCCTGCTATTCGGGTATGACCAGGGGGTCATCTCCGGTGCGCTCTCGTTCATGGCCACAGACCTCCACCTTTCGACCGTGTTGCAGGAGGTGGTCACCAGCTGGGTCACCCTGGGCGCGCTTGTCGGGGCGCTGCTGGCGGGCGGGCTGGCGGACCGGTTCGGGCGGCAGAAGGCCATGCTGATTGGCGCTGTGCTGTTCGCGGTTGGCGCGCTGGGCCAAAGCCTGGCACCTGGGACAGGGATTCTGGTCGTTTCGCGGTTCGTGATCGGCTTCGGCGTAGGCGTCGCCTCGCTTGCCGGTCCGTTGTACGCGGCTGAAATGGCTCCCTCATCGGTGCGCGGCCGGTATGTGTCCAGCTACCAATTGGCTATCACGATCGGCATCTTGCTCGCTTACATCTCGGACTCGGCCCTTAGCGCAAGCGGGCGGTGGCGCGTAATGCTGGGCTTGTCGATCGTGCCTGGCCTGCTGCTGCTGCTGGTCGCCCTGGTGATGCCCGACACGCCCCGGTGGTATCTGCGGCACGGCCGGCGCGCGGAAGCGAAGGCCACGCTGGCCAAGACGATCGGTTGTGCGGACCTGGACCGCCGGCTGGACACCATGCAGGCCCAGCTGGCCGAGACCATGGGCGTGAAGTGGAAGGACGTGCTGTCCCTGAGCCTGCGCCGGGCACTGTGGGTCGCGATCGGCCTGGCCGTCTTCCAGCAAGTCACCGGCATCAATGCGGTCATCTACTACGCCGACAAGATCTTCGGCTTTGCCGGGTTCACCACACCTCACCAGCAGACCATCGCCACCATCGTCTCCGTCGGTGTCGTGAACGTGCTGGCCACGCTGATCGCGATCGCCTGGATCGACAAGTTCGGCCGTAAGCCCCTGCTGTACGCCGGGCTGACCGGGATGACGGCAGGGCTGGTGGCCATCGGTATCGCTTTCGCCTTCCTCGGGCACCACGCGGCCGGCGGCAAGCCCAGCGTGACCGGCATCGTCACGCTCCTCGCCACTGTGGTCTACATCGCCTCCTTCGCCTTCTCGCTCGGGCCGGTGGTGTGGACGCTGATCTCGGAGATCTTCCCCAACCGCATTCGGGGCAAGGCCATGGGCGTGGCCACCGCGATCAACTGGGGCGCCGCCTTCATCGTCAGCGCGACCTTCCTTTCTGTTGTCAACGCGATCGGCGAAGCGGCCACCTTCTTTGTCTTCGCCGCGCTCTGTGTGGTCGCCTTCTTCTGGGTCAAGGCCAAGGTCCCTGAGACCAAGGGCAAGACGCTGGAGCAGATCCAGACGGCCTGGCATGAGCATGACCAGCACCGCCAGGCATCGAAGGCGCACGCCTACTCCACCGACTGACAAAGCAAAGCGTGGGGCTAGTAGCCCTGGTAACGGCCGGCGAGCACGGCGACGATGGCTGTGACGCCTGCCTATCCAGCGCCTGTTGCGGCGGCTTCCTGCAATCGCTGCTGCTGCGGGGCCACGGTGTAGGCGGGGTCGCGGGCGGACGTCCGGCCGGCAAAGAAGATGCCGAAACGGGTCAGCGCGGAGGCGGTCACCAGCGCGGCGCCGGACACGGCTGCGGCGGCGCGGTTGCGGCCGCCGAGCACTGCGCCGGTCAGCCCGGCGGCTGTCAGTACTTCCGCCGTCTCCATCAGCTTGCCGGCCAGGCCGGACCGGTACGGCTGACCGACGTCACCGAGGCGCTGCAGCAGCAAGCTCTTGGCCGTGAGTTCGGCCGCCGAGCCGAGCACCGCGAACCTCACCGCCTGGGCTGCGGCGGGCTGGCCTACGGCCAGCATGCCCAGGCCGCCAGCCGCACTGGCGGCAGACCCGGCGAACAGATAGGGCATCTCGCGGTGACCCTCATGCCATGCGGGCACTGCGGTGTCGGTCACCAGAGCGGCGGTGTAGGTGGCGACCCCGGCGCCGAGCACCGCGGCAGCGCCGGAGGCGGCCGCGCCGACCCTGGGCATCCGGCCGGTCAGCGCTGAGGCGGCGGCCACGGCCGCCGTCGGCGTGTAGCCACTGACCAGCCACGAGCCAATGTTCATCGGCGAGGTCACCTTGAACACGCGCAGCATGTTGAGGAAACGGACGGGGCGGCCGAGGTCCTTGACCAGCGCAGCCAAGGAAAGCCCAATGGCCACCGTGGCCCCGGTCTTGGCGGCGCGGGCCAGTTCCCGGTTGCCGGTGGCCTGCGCGCATGCTGCCAGCACCGACGAGGCGCCGGCCAGCCCGCCGAGAAACAGGTAGCCAGGGATTTCCGGGCTGCTCCACACCGGCTCTTTGATCACCGCGCGCCCGTAGTAGGAGTCAGGCCGCACCTTTGACGCCACTACCTGCTCCGCGCTGTCGCGCGGTTCGCCAGGTCCGTAGCGGGCCATGTCGCTGAACTCTTCGTCCCGGGGACTACGGCCGCTCACCGCTGACTCCCGCGCCAGCCGAGACAGGCAGCCACGGCGGTGGCGGCCAGCCCGCCGGCGGCAGTCGCCACATGCCGCCACATCCGCGGCAGGTCGCGCGTGGTGACCACCGGGTCCGGCGGCAGCCCGTAGACCTCCGGCTCGTCAAGCAGCAGGAAGAACGCCCCGCCGCCCCCGATGCCGTCGCCGGGATCCTGCAGGTAGAGCCGTGCGCTGTCCGTGCCGTTCTCATGCAGCTCGCTGACCCGCTGCTGGGCACGTTCTCGCAATTCATCTACTGGCCCGAACTGGATCGACTCGGTCGGGCAGGCCTTCGCGCAGGCGGGGGTCAGCCCGTCGCCGAGCCGGTCGTAACACAGCGTGCATTTGTGCGCGCCGCCGTCGGACTCCCGTCGCCCGATCACGCCGAACGGGCAGGCGGGCACGCAGTAGCCGCAGCCATTGCAGATGTCGTCCTGCACCACCACTGTGCCGAACTCGGTGCGTATCAGCGCACCAGTGGGGCACACGTCCAGGCAGGCCGCCTCGGTGCAGTGCTTGCACACGTCGCTGGCCATCAGCCAGCGCGGCGCGTCTGGCTGGGCAGCATCGACCGCCCCGTCCACGCTATGAGCGCCGTCAGCCGTGGCATCCGGCGGGCCATGTCCGATCTGTTCGATAAAGGCCACATGACGCCAGGTCGAAGCGTTCAGGCTCACGCTGTTGTCGTAAGACATGCCGGTCAATTGCAGGCCGTCTTCGGGCACGCTGTTCCATTCTTTACAGGCGACCTCGCAGGCCTTGCACCCGATGCACACCGAGGTGTCGGTGAAGAACCCCATCCGGGGCGGGTGGCCCTCGTATCCGGCTAGCGCCGCTGGGTCAAGGCCGGCGGCGGTCACGTCGGCCGCGGTGCTCATTTCACAGCTCCGTTCCTGTCTGGCCGGTGATTCCGGCGCGCTGCTGGTACTGGCGGACCAGGTCGCGCAGCTCGGGCCCGCGGGGCCGGCGACCGGGCCGGATGTCGCAGGTCATCGCCTTGACCTCCTGAATGTGTACGTTCGGGTCCAGGGACATGTGCGCCAGTTCGTTCGCCGCGTCCCCGGTTGTGTAGCCATTGGGTCCCCAGTGCCACGGCAGGCCGATCTGATGGATCCGCCTGCCGTCCAGGCTGAGCGGGGTCATCCGCCGCGTGACCATGACCCGGGCCTCAATCGCGGCGCGGGCGGTGACGATCGTGGCCCAGCCCATGTGCTCCAGCCCCCGCTCGGCGGCCAGTTCGGGCGAGACCTCGCAGAACATGGCGGGCTGCAGCTCGGCCAGGTAGGGCAGGAACCGCGACATCCCGCCGGCGGTGTGATGCTCGGTCAGCCGGTAGGTGGTGGTGACGTACGGGAACACCTCGGACCCTGGCTGGCTGCCGCTGGGCTCGAACCGGTCCTCCGGGTGCTCCAAGATCTGCCGCACCGGGTTGTGCTGCTGAGCGTAGAGCGGGTTGGATAGCGGTGACTCCTGCGGTTCGTAGTGGGCTGGCAGAGGGCCGTCGACCAGTCCGGCAGGAGCGAATAGCCAGGCCTTCCCGTCGGATTGCATGACGAACGGGTCGATGCCGGAGATGGCGTCCACCCCGCGGGCGTCGTCGGGCGGCCGGTAGGACGGCGGCCGGTCGGCGATGAAGTCGGGCACGTCGTGCCCGGTCCACTTGCCCTTATCGGCATCCCACCAGACCAGTGCTTTGCGGTCGCTCCACGGCCTGCCGTCGGGATCGGCGGACGCCCGGTTGTACAGGATCCGGCGGTTGGCCGGCCAGGCCCAGCCCCATTCGGGCGCCACCCAGCTCTGTTCCCGGCCGGGCTTGCGCCGGGCGGTCTGGTTGACTCCGCCAGCCCGGGCCCCGCAGTAGATCCAGCAACCGCAGGTGGTGGACCCGTCGGACTTGAGCTGGGTGTACGACGATAGTGGCCGGCCGCGCCGGTCCCGGCCGTTGATCTCCGTCAGCACTGCCTCGGCGTCCGGCTCATCCAGCGGTCCCGCGACCGGGTAGTCCCAGGTGAGCTGCTGCACCGGCTCATCCATCTCGTCGCTGGAAGCCGCCAGCTTGGCCTGGATCCGGCTGCCCAGGTGGTAGGTGAACCACAGGTCGCTGCGGGCGTCTCCGGCGGGCTCGACCGCCTGGTGGTGCCACTGCAGCATGCGCTGGGTGTTGGTGAAGCTCCCGTTCTTCTCGGTGTGCGCGGCTGCGGGCAGGAAGAACACCTCGGTACGGATGTCCTCAGTGCGCAGCTCGCCGGTCTCGATCTCGGGGCCGTTCTGCCAGAAGGTGGCGCTCTCGATCAGCACCATGTCCCTGACCACTAGCCAGTCGAGGTTAGCCATCCCGAGCCGCTGCATGCGGGCGTTGGCCGAGCCGACCGCCGGGTTCTGGCCGAACAGGAAATAGCCGCGGCAGTTCCCGTTGATCTGCTCGAGGACCGTGTCGTAGGTGCCGTGGCTGCCGGTCAGCCGCGGCAGGTAGTCGTAGCAGAAGTCGCTGTCAGCCGTGGCCGCTTCGCCCCACCACGCCTTGAGCAGGCTGACCAGGTACTCGCGGGTGTTGGCCTTGAACCCCTTGTCCGTCTTCTCCGCAGCGACGTAGGTATCCAGGTCATCATTGCTGTGCACGTGCGGCATGGGCAGATAGCCGGGCAGCAGATCGAACAGCGTCGGGATGTCGGTGGAGCCCTGGATCGAGGCGTGCCCGCGCAGGGCCATGATCCCTCCGCCGGGCCGGCCCATGTTGCCCAGCAGCGATTGCAGGATCGCCGCGGTGCGGATGTACTGCACCCCGACCGTGTGCTGGGTCCAGCCCACGCTGTACACGAACGCGGTGGTCTTGTCAGGTCCCGAGTTCTGCGTGATCAGCTCGGCCACTTGCCGGAACACGTGCTCGGGGACGCCGGTGACCTGAGCCACCATCTCCGGCGTGTAGCGGGCGAAGTGCCGCTTGAGCACCTGGAACACGCAGCGCGGGTGCTGCAGGGTCGGATCGGTGTCCGGCACCGGGTGGGCCGCCGCGCCGCCCGATCCGTGCACCTCGCCGCGCGCCGCCTGCCGGACTTGGAGCAGTTCCTCGGGCCCTATGCCGTCGGCGCCGTCGGCCCAGCCCTCCTCGCCCTGATAACGCCACGTCTTGAAGTCGTAAGCGCGGCGCTCCCTGTCCAGGCCGGAGAACACGCCGTTGAGATCCTCGGTGTCGGCGAACTCCTCGGTGAGGATCACCGGGGCGTTGGTGTAATTGAGCACGTACTCCCGGAAGTACCTTTCATTTTCCAGGACGTAGCGGACCAGCCCGCCGAGGAAGGCGATGTCCGAGCCGGCCCGGATCGGCACGTGAAGGTCGGCCATGGCGCTGGTCCGGCTGAACCGCGGGTCGACGTGGATGAGCGTGGCCCCCCGGGCCTTGGCCTCCATCACCCACTGGAATCCCACCGGGTGGGCCTCGGCCATGTTCGAGCCCTCGATCAGGATGCAATCGGCGTTCTGCAGGTCCTGCTGGAATGTCGTGGCGCCGCCGCGACCGAAGCTAGTCCCCAGACCGGGGACGGTGGAGGAGTGTCAAATACGGGCCTGATTCTCGATCTGTATCGCACCAAGCGCGGTGAACAGCTTCTTCATCAGGTAGTTCTCTTCGTTGTCCAAGGTCGCGCCGCCCAGGCTGGCGAATCCCATCGTGCGCCGCGTGCGCTTGCCCTGGTGCTCCCACTGCCAGCCCTCGCGGCGGGATGCGATGACCCGGTCGGCAATCATGTCCATGGCCGTGTCCAGGTCCAGGTGCTCCCAGCTCCTACCGCCCGGACGTCGGTAGAGCACCTGGTATTGCCGGGCGTCGCCAGTCGTCAACTGCAGGCTGGCCGAGCCCTTCGGGCACAGCCTGCCGCGGCTCACCGGGGAGTCGGGGTCGCCCTTGATCTGTGTGACACGGCCATCCTGGACGTAGACGTTCTGACCGCAGCCCACCGCGCAGTACGGGCACACCGACTTGATGACGGAATCGGCGGTCGCGGTTCTCGGGGTCAGCTCCCGGGTCCGCCTGCTCTTAGCCGCGGCCCCCAGCCCATGCCGGTCAGATCCGGTGAGCTGGCGAAATGCAGGCCACCGCACTGTCGGTGCACGCCGACCCCGATCAGCCATCACTGCCCCCCGGTGAAGTGTCCGGATTTCGCCCCCTCCCGGACTTCCCTGATCACATACCCATGGCGAGCGGCATCAAGCACTTGTGTCGCGCATGGGAAGTGAACTTATAGGTGATGTCCAGGACGAGAGGAATGTTCCCGCCAGAAAATCCTCCACGTATACACGTAAGAAGTTTCTTCTCTAGATTCATGCATTCGGCAAAGCGACCTGATCCCGGCCGTCAGCCGAGAGTCTGGGTGTAGGGGAACGCGCAGACCTCGCGGGGAGCCTCAGCTCCCGGCGGCTTCGCCAGCGAGGCTGACGAAGACACGCCGGAAGCCTTCCAGGGCCAGCCCGAAGACCGCATGTGAGGTGCCCTCCCATAGCACGGCCGACACGGGCAGCTTCCACGGCGGTTCCTGGACCCGCGTAATAGGCAAGACACTGGCGTGCGTAGATCCGTAGATCGTCAGGCCCGCTAGCACGCCTAGGCCACGCGTCACGGCTGGCCAGCGTCGCGCCGCAGCGACATAGGCCACGCCAATGGCCAGGCCGAAGGTGTAGTGCACCGGGTTCAGCACCGATACGCGCTGCTGCTGAGACAGTCCGCGCCCTCTGACGCGCATGGCAAGACGATCGGCCACCTCCGCTGGCGGCATCCGATCGGGATGCCCGGACGGATCGGTGCCGATGAGTTCCTTCTCAGCCGCGGTCGGTCGAGCCAGGCGCTCGAAAAACTCCTGCAGCAGCGGCTCGCTGACTGCCTTGACCGACGACGCGGCTATACCGACCGTGGCTCCCATGGTCACTGTATTGCCGATTGTTGGCTTTGAGTTGTTGCGTGCTAGCTTCCCCATCACGCCCCCCGGTGAGTATTCGCCGCTCGCCGTAATTGTGTCCAGGGTGGACAACATCAACCTGTCACCATCAGGCGGGCAGCGGGTGGCAGGGTCTGCGGCCAGTTAAGGCGTCTTTACGATATGAGGATTTCTTCTGAATTATACGTTTCTGCGTTCGCGGACGCTATGCCGGCGATCGGGCAAATGGAGCGGAACTGGGACGCGGGCGGTGACGATTTCGGGCCGGCGGTGTAGCGCCGTGGTCAGGACCAGATCGAGATGATCGTGGAGGAATGTGTACCGCAGCCGGTCGGGTACCGCCACCGGGATCAGGACCACGATCTGTTCTGTGTGCTGTTCGCGGAGCCGGTCGAGGAACGCGAGGATGGGCTCAGCTATGGAGGCGTATTCGGTGTGCAGTACGACCAGCGGCGGCCCCGGGTTCCAGCGGTTCCACTGCTCCTGCAGTTCGCGTTCCCGGGCGGTGTCTTGGCTGGCTTCGCTGGTGAGCACGGTGACGGCGATGACGTGGGCGCTGATGGACAGCGCTTCGGAGATCGCGCGCTGCGCGAGCCTGGAGATCCCGGCCACTGGAACCACCACCAAG
>JAIRTY010000343.1 GCA_031254715.1 Nocardiopsaceae bacterium
CCTCCGACAACATAAAGGGCGCGGAGAAGATCGGCCCGAAAACGGCGGCGGCGCTGCTCCGGCGGTTCGGCGATCTGCAGAGCGTCATCGAAAACGCGGACAGCATCGAAAAGCCGTCCGTCCGGGAATCGGTCAGGCGGAACAGCGGGCGGCTGCGGAACAATTTCCGCCTGATCAAGCTGGACGACAGGGCGCCAGTGCCGTTCGCTTTGGATGATTTGGTCTATCAACACGGCGGCGTCGCCACCGGCGAAGTGCTGCGCGGCGGGGGGGCGGTGCCGGTCGCGGGGGCGGCACTGCTCGCGCTCGGCCCGGCCCGGGCCCGGCTGGCCGGCCCGCTCGGGCTCCCGTTCCATGCCGTGTCGGCGCTGGCCAGCGAGGCCTGGCCGGCCGGGAACTGCGCGCTGTGCGCGAGCGGAGTGCCCATCGACCAGCCCGCGGCCTGACGCACCCGGCCTGGCCTCAGCCCGGGCCGGGGCGGCTGAGCAGCTGGAAGGCCGCGCCGGTGGCGGACACATAGACGACCTGATGAATGCTGTCGATCGCGGCCTCCCGCAGGCCCCACTGGGTGACAGGCGGCGTGACGTCCAGCGCCGGGAGCATGATCTGCTCGCTGCCCCACAGCACGGCCAGGTGGGCGGCGGTGGCGGCGGCCGGCGGCAGCCCGGCGGCAGCCAGCAGCCCGCGCACCGCCCCCCAGCCGGTGCCGTACACCCAGTGGACCACGGCGGCGAACCGCTTCTCCGCCTGCTCGTCCACGGGCTTGACGCCCAGCACCTTGCTCGCCGCCCGGGCCGGCGCCGTGCTCGCCGGCCGGTTCCGCAGCCGGGACTCGGCCGCGCTGCTGATCGTCATCGCCACCGTGCCCGCCGCGCCCGCGGCCAGGCCCAGTCCTGCCGCGGCGGCGACCTGCCCTGCCTTGCTCATGGGAACCCCCAGGATTCTCGCTGGTTCCGGTCCGGTGAGCTCCTTGCCTACCCGGGTCAGCCCGGTTCAGCCCGGTTAGCCTTGGTCGCGGCGGCCGACGGCGGTCAGCCGGGCCGTGGCGGTCAGCGCAAGGAGCGACAGCGATGACACAGTTCCCGCACGTGAGGGTGGCCGGTCCGGCGGTGGAGCGCGGCCGGCAGTACGGCGAGCAGGCACGGGACCGGGTGCGGGCGTCGATCGCCGCCTACCGCGACGTGTTCCGCCACTACGCGGGCTGGGACTGGGACACCGTGCGGCGCGAGGCGGCCAGGTTCGAGGCGCCGATCGCCGCGTTCCGGCCGGCCTACCTGGAGGAGATACGCGGGATCGCCGCCGGGGCCGGCGCCGATCCCCTCGACGTGCTGGCGATCAACGTGCGGACCGAGGTGATGTTCGCGGCCCAGGCGCGGCAGGCGCCGGGGGCGGGTACGGCTCTGGGAACCGGCCGTGTCCCGGGCCCGGGCGGCGAGTGCAGCGCGTTCGCCGTCGCCCCGGCTCCGGGCACGCAGGAACCCACTCTCCTCGGCCAGAACTGGGACTGGCTGCCGCACGCCGCGCAGACGGTGGTGGTGCTCGAGGCCAGCCAGCCGGACGGCCCGGACTTCGTCACCGTGGTGGAGGCAGGCCTGCTGGCGAAGACGGGGCTGAACTCCGCCGGTCTTGGCCTGGTCACGAACGCGATGGTGACCGGCGCCGACACCGGCAGGCCGGGGATCCCCTACCACGTCGCGCTGCGGGCGCTGCTGGACTGCGAGACGGTCACGGACGCGCTGACGGTGCTGCAGGCCAGGGAGCGGTCATCGGCCGCCAACTACCTCATCGCCCATTCCGACGGCCTCGCCGTGAACGTGGAAGCCGCGCCCGGCTGCTTCGACCGGCTGTTCCTGCTGTTCCCGGGCGAGGACGGGGTGCTGCTGCACACCAACCACTTCCGCTCGGACCGGTTCGCCGAGCTGGACGTGGGGCTGTGGGCGATGCCGAGCAGCCCGTTCCGGCTGCACCGCCTCCAGGCGGGACTGCGGGCAGCGGGCGGGCCGCCGTCGCTGGCGCTGTTCCGCACGCTGCTGGCCGACCACGCCAACCAGCCGGGCGCGGTGTGCTGTCACCCCGACCCGCGGCAGCATCCGCTCGATCAGGGCAAGACCGTGGCCTCGGTGCTGATGGACCTGACGGCGAAGCGGCTGTGGCTGGCGGACGGGAACCCCTGCGATACCCCGTACCGGGAGCTCGACTACCGCGAGTTCCTGGCCAAGCCCGTCAGCTTCCGGGAGCCGGCCGGAGCGCTGGCGGCCGGACCGCTGGCGGCCGGTGCCCGGTGACCTCCCCCGCCAACCTGATCCTCACCGGCGGCCGGGTCTACACCGTCGACGCGGCCCGGTCATGGGCGCAGGCGGTGGCGGTGCGGGCCGGGCGGATCACGGCGGTGGGACCGGACGCAGCGGTCCGGGCGCTGGCCGGGCCCGGCACCCGGACGGTGGACCTAGCCGGGCGGATGCTGCTGCCCGGCTTCCAGGATGCCCACGTCCACGCGTCCGCCGCCGGGCTGGAACGCGCCCGCTGCGACCTGTCGGAACTGCACAGCCTGCCGGACTACCTGACGGCGATCGGCTCCTACGCGGCCCGCACCGGCGGGCCGGCGGGCACCGCGGATGGGTGGATCACCGGCGGCGGCTGGGCCATGGACGTGTTCCCCGGCGGCATCCCGGGCCGGGCGGACCTCGACCGGGTGGCCGGCGGCCGACCGGTCTTCCTGCCCAACCGTGATCACCACGCCGCCTGGGTGAACTCGCGGGCGCTGGAACTGGCGGGGATCAGCGCCAGCACCCCGGACCCGCCCGACGGGCGGATCGAGCGGGACGAGCGCGGCGAGCCCGCTGGCACCCTGCAGGAAGGCGCGATGGACCTGGTCCAGCGGGTGCTGCCACGGCCGGCGCTCGCCGAGCAGCTGGCCGGGATCGAGGAAGGCCAGCGCTACCTGCACGCGCTGGGCGTCACCGCCTGGCAGGAAGCGATCGTGGGCGAGTACGCGGCCACCCCGGACTGCTTCCGGGCCTACCTGGAGGCCGACCGCCGGGGCCTGCTCGTCTCGCAGGTGGTGGGCGCGCTGTGGTGGCAGCGCGGCACCGGGGCCGGGCAGCTGGCCGGGCTCGAGCAGCGGCGGGAGGAGGCCAGTGCCCGCCCGGGCCGGTTCCGGGCCACCAGCGTCAAGATCATGATGGACGGGGTCTGCGAGAACCACACGGCCGCGATGCTCACCCCGTACCTGGACCGGCACGGGAACCAGACCGCGACCGACGGCATCAGCTACTTCGATCCCGGGGAACTCGCCGCGGCGGTGACCCGGATCGACGCCAGCGGGTTCGACGCCCACTTCCACGCGATCGGGGACCGGGCGGTGCGGGACGCGCTCGACGCCGTGGCCGCCGCCCGCGCTGCCAACGGCCCCGGCGGGCGCCACCACATCGCCCACATCCAGGTGGTCCACCCGGACGACCTGGCCAGGTTCCGGGAACTGGGGGTCGCCGCCAACGCCCAGCCGCTGTGGGCGTGCAACGAGCCGCAGATGACCGAGCTGACGCTGCCGTTCCTGGGCCCGGAGCGGGCGGCGTGGCAGTACCCGTTCGGGAGCCTGGCCGCCTCCGGCGCCCAGCTCGCGTTCGGCAGCGACTGGCCGGTGTCCTCCCCCGACCCGCTCGGCGAGATCCATGTCGCGGTCAACCGGACCATCCCGCCCGGGTACCCCTACGGCGGCGGGGACGGCGGCGGCGGCGTGTTCCTGCCCGGCGAGCGGCTGAGCCTGCCGGCGGCGCTCGCCGCGGCCACGATCGGCTCCGCCTACGTGAACCGTCTCGACCACCAGGCCGGGACGGTCGAGCCGGGCAAACGGGCGGACCTGGTGGTGCTCGACCGGGACCTGTTCGCCCATCCGGCCAGCGAGATCGCGGCCGCGCGGGTGGACCTCACCATCATCGGCGGCGAGTTCGTCTACCAGCGGCCCGGCAGCTGAGCCGCAGGCCGGCAGCTGAAGCCCCGGGCCGGGCCGGCGGGTTGCCCGGGCCGGCAGGTTGCCCGGGGGTTGCACGGGGCCGGGGCACGCGAAGCCGCGGCAGGCACCACGATGGAGGCATGCCCGACGACGGACCGGCCCTGGCGCAGTTCGAGGACCTGCTCGCGCCGGCCGGGCAGCGGCTGCTGGCGGAAGCGTCGGCGGTCCCCGACGACCCCGCGGCCCGGCTTGCGGCCGGCACGCGGCTGCGGGGCAGCTACCCGGCGGACCTGGTCGCGGCCGCGTTCGGGCAGGCCGAACTGCGCCGGCGGGCGCGCGGCAAGTTCACCCGGGCCGACCAGATGTACTTCACCCGGGCCGGGCTCGAGCAGGCCACCGGCGAGCAGTTCGCCCGGCACCGGGCCGCCCGGTTCGGCGGCTGCGGGTCAGTCGCCGACCTGTGCACGGGCATCGGCGGCGACCTGATCGCCCTCGCGGCCGGGTCCGACGTGCTGGCGGTGGACCGGGACGAGGTGCCGCTGGCGATGGCGGTGCGCAACGCCGCCGCCTACGGCGCCGCGGGCCGGGTCTCGCCGCTGCCAGGGGACGTGACACAGGTCCGGCTGCCCCCGCTCGACGCCGTGTTCATCGACCCGGCCCGGCGGACAGCCGGGCGGCGGCTGGCCGGCGGCGCCAGCGAGCCGCCGCTCGCCTGGTGCCTGGGACTGGCCGGCCGCTGGCAGCGGGTGGCGGTCAAGTTCGCGCCCGGGATCGACCTGGCCGCGGTACCGGCGGGCTGGGAAACAGAGTTCGTCGCCACCGGCCGGGAGCTGAAGGAGGCGGTGCTGTGGTCTCCGGCCTGGGCGACCGCACCGACCCGGGCCACCGTGCTGCCGGCGGGGGCGCAGTTCACCGGCGACCCGGCGGACCGGCCCACGCCCGGGCCGCCGGGGCCGTGGCTGCTCGACCCCAGCCCGGCGATCACCCGGGCGGGCCTGGTGGGCCCGCTGGCGCGGCGGCTCGGTGGCTGGCAGATTGACCCGTCGATCGCGTTCCTGGCGGCCGATGAGCCGGTGCGGACCCCGTTCGCCCGGCTGCTGCGGGTAGAGGAAAGCCTGCCGTGGCGGCTCGAGCTCATCACCGCCGCCCTGGCCCGGCATGACATCGGCCCGCTGGACATCCGGCGGCGGGGCCTGGCCGGCGACGTGCCCGGCATCCACCGCCGCCTCCGGCCGCGCGGCAGCCGCCGCGGCACCCTGGTGATGACCCGGGCCGATGGCAAGCCCTGGGCTCTGGTGTGCACCGATCCCGGCGAGGATCCGGGCGACACGCCCGCTATAGGACACATCAAGCCTCGTGGGTAACTCCGTGAACTTTAGCCCTAGTTGTCCCGCACGCCACCAGGCGGCAGGTACGCTGCCTGCACCGGGTGACCCCTGCCAATGGCCCGCCCGGTGACCACGGGGTGACCGGGACCGGGGCGGCAGCCGAAGCCGCTGCGGACCGGCTGGAACTGGAGGTCAGCAGTGACGGCCACCGACCCCGTGGCACCGGCACCAGTAGCATCCGCATCAGTGGCACCCGCATCAGCAGCACCCGCACCAGTGGCATCCGCACCAGTCGCACCTGCACCGGCGCCGCCGGCAGCACCCGCGCGGCCCGCGCCCCCGCCGGCTCCGGCCGCCGGGCGCAAGCCGAAGCTGCGGGGCTGGCTGCACCTGATCTGGTTTGAGATCTCGCTGGTCGTCGGCACGCTGCTGGTGACCCACGCGCACGGGACCGCGCGCGTCACCTCGCTGGCCGTCTACGCCGCGAGCGTGAGCGCGCTGTTCGGGGCCAGCGCGCTGTATCACCGGGGTAACTGGTGCGCGGCCTGGCACCGGCGGCTGCACCGGCTGGACCAGGCCATGATCTTCTTCCTGATCGCCGGCACCGCTACCCCGGCGTTCCTGCTCGCGGTTCCCGGGCCCATCGGCCGGGCCTGCCTGATCGCGCTGTGGGTGCTCACGCTGGCCGCGGTGGGGATCAGGATGGCCTGGCTGCGCGCTCCGGAACGGCTGGGAGGCGCGCTGTTCCTGGGCCTGGGCTGGATGGCGGGGCTGTCACTGCCCTGGGTGTGGGCGCAGGCCGGC
>JAIRTY010000635.1 GCA_031254715.1 Nocardiopsaceae bacterium
GGCGAGGTCGCCGGAGACCAGGCCGAACAGGCTGGTCTTGCCGGCGCCGTTCGGCCCCACGATGCCGACCACATCGCCCGGGCCCACGGCCAGCGACAGGTCCTCGGCGATGACGACCCGGCCGAACCGTTTCGTCACGTGGTCAAGCTCAAGCAGCGGACTGGTCATCCGGTCAGGAATTGGTCGGCTTCAGGTCGCCGGTGATCTTCGCCTGCGGCTGCAGCGTGTTGTCCACGACCTTGGCCTCAAGCGGGTACTTGCCGCCCTTCTGCCACTGGATCCCGACCGGCGGAGTGATCGCCACGCCCGGCGCGGGACCGCCGGAGGCGAAGTTCAGCGGCCCGGCCAGCGCCTGAATGTTCACCTTGTGGATGGCGTCGGCGACCTCGTTTTTGTCGTGCGGGTCGCTCACCGAGGAGAACGCGGCGTGGGCGGCCTCGAAGAGGCTGTAGTTGCTGATGTTGGCGTTCCACTGCCCGTGGCCTGACGACTCGAACTCGTTCGCCATCTGCTGGCAGGTCTCCCCGGTGAACGAGGACTTCCACGGCAGCGTCGGCACCCACCAGGTGTCGGTCGCCACGTTGTCCACCAGGTTCCCGAGCGCGTAGGCGTCGGGGGGGAACAGCAGCACCTTGGCCACGGTCGCCAGCTTCGGCTTGAAGCCCTGCTGCACCGACTGCTTCCACATCGTGGCGAAGTCGGGCGGGAGCGGCACGTTGGTGAAGAAATCCGCGTTGGCCGACTTGAACTGGGAGATCATCGACGAGTAGTTCGTGGTCCCGTCGGGATAGGCGGCCGACAGCTCGAACTTGTACCCCGCCGCCTTGGCGATCGGCGGGAAGACCGCGCGGAAGGCGTTCCCGTCCGAGTCGTTGGGGAACGCGGCGGCGACGATCTTGTTGGTGTGGAACTGGGAATGGATCCGGTTCCACATCGGGATGAAGCACTTGATCAGGTGCTCGGCACCGAGGAAGTACATCACCACGTACTTGGGCTTGAGCGTCGGCTTCTCCGGGTTGCCGTGCAGGTTGATGTACCAGGACTCCCACGGGACGTTGGAGCAGATCAACGGCGTGCCGAGGGATTCGGCCTGGCTGGCTACCGCGTTGACGGTCTCCGGCGTGGAGGACGCCAGCAGCATGTCCACCCCGTCGCTCGTGATGGCGGTCCTGGCCAGATCCCCGGCGCGGGTGGGGCTGGACTGGGTGTCGTAGGACTTGATGGTGACCGGGTAGGTCTTTCCGCCGATCTTGAACCCGTTCTTGTACGGGGACGTCTGCATGATCTTGGAGATCACCCACCGGTCCGGTGCGCCGAAGCCGGCGAGCGCGCCGGTCAGCGGGTGGATCCAGCCGATCGTGATGCTCTTGGCGCCACTCGACCCGGATCCGGAGGAACCCTTGATGCCGGCACTGCAGGCTTCGAGCAGCCCGCCGGTCCCCAGGAAAGCCGCGCCAGCACCGGCCGCGCGCAACAGGCCACGCCGGCTGATGCTGCCGGCCAGAGGGGACAACCCTTCCCGGTCACCCCGCCCGCCGGTGGCACCGCGGGATTGCGCAGTCTGATCACTCATCTGTCATCGATCTCCCTATGAGGTCGTATCGCAGGGCGAGGGGGCCGCGGCTGGGGCATCGGATGTCCGCGCTGGCCCGGGCAGGACTCCCCGCCAGCCACGAGGCTGGCACCGCCCGGATCCCGGAAGCTGTTGTGGCGGCTCCCCCATGCTTCCTGCCTAGTGGGCTGCTCGCTTCGGGAAGCGTGCTATGCAGAGCGCTGCCGCGCGGCGAGTGCCCGGCCGCAGCACCGACAGAACCTGATTTCGTTCGCTCTGCGAACGGACGTGCATAAATAGAACCGTATGTCACCACGCCTGTCTGCGGATAGTCAACGTCCGTTATGTAACTGTTGTCACCTGCTGTAACAGCAGGCCCGGCCGAGCGGAGGCTGGTGTCGGGGTGTCCGCACATCGTCCTGCTCAGATCACTCGGGCCGAGATGTCGTTCGCCGTGGCTCGGAGCACCGGCCCGAGCTCGCGGACGAGGTCGCTCGTGGCGACCGGGGACCATGGGAACGCGAGGTTGACGGCCGCGACGACCTTGCCTGAGCGTGCCCGCACCGGCGCGGCGATCGACCGGAGGGCGCTGTCGAGCTCTTCGTCGTTGACGGCCAGACCCGCCTGGCGCACCCGCTCCAGCTCGGCGAGCAGTGCCGGCCTGTCGGTCAGGGTGTGCGGGCCGTGCCGGACGAGCTCCATGCGGTCCAGCAGCCGGCCGAGGTCGGGGCGGGGCAGGAACGCCAGCAGGATCTTCCCGGTGGCGCTGCAGTAGGCGGGCAGCCGCGAGCCGACGTGCAGGGTGGACTCCAGGTGGTGATAGCGGCCGGGCCGCCCTCGCACCCGGTCGATCAGGATCGCGTCGGTGTCGTCGCGGATCGCGAGGTTGGACGTGTAGCCGGTCTCGTCGGTCAGCCGGCGCAGATGCGGCGCAGCGATCTCGCGCAGTTCCAGCGATCCCAGCATCGAGAAGCCCAGATCGAGGACCCGCGGGCCGAGCCGGTACTTCTGGGTGGAGTCGTCCTGCTCCAGGAACCCGAGCGAGGCGAGCGTGGCGACGTAACGGTGAGTCGTGCTGCGGGTGAGGGCGAGCTCACGCGCCAGCTCACTGATCCCGAGCGCCGGCCGGTCAGGGGTGAACGCGCACAGCACGGCGAGGCCGCGCTCCAGTGACTGGGACAGCCCGGCGCCGTTCGCCGCTCGCTTCACTTTCCGGATACTAGAACGATGTATCGTTCTTTCGACGCTAGTTGCCGAACTTGGGCCCCTGGATCGGCAGGCTGAACGGAGGCGGGCCCGAAACGGGCCGAGCGCGGAGAGGTCAGGCAGGTCGGGCCGTGACGGGCCGGAGGGGGTCAGCTGGTCCGCTCGGACACGAACTCGCACAGCGCGGCGAGGGCATCCTTGGCCGACCCGGCTGGCAGGGAGGTGATCTCGTCGCGGGCGGTGCCGGCCCAGTGCTGCAGGTCGGCGCGGGCCGCGTCCATCGCCGGGTGGGCGCGCAGCAGCGTCAGCGCCTCCGAATGCAGGTCCGGGTCGGCCAGGCCGGTGGAGCGCAGCAGCTCGGCCAGCCGCTCGCTGCCCATGCCCGGCTCCCGCAGGGCGTGCAGGACCGGCAGCGACCGCACTCCTTCCCGCAGATCGGTCCCTGGCGTCTTCCCGGACTGGTCGGACTCGCTGACGATGTCGAGGATGTCGTCAGAGAGCTGGAAGGCGACCCCGATCGCCTGGCAGGCGCGCGCCACCCGGTCGATGACCTCCTGCGGCGCGCCGCCGAACATGGCCCCGAACCGGCCCGCGGTGGCGATGAGGGACCCGGTCTTGTCCTGCGCCACCCGCAGGTAGTGGTCGAGCGGGTCCTGCCCCGGCTGCGGGCCGAGGGTCTCGGCGATCTGCCCGCTCACCAGCTGGGTGAACGTGTCGGCCTGGATCCGGATGGCCTCAGCGCCGAGGCTGGCCAGGATCTGCGAGGCCCGGGCGAACAGGAAGTCACCGGTCAGGATCGCGACCGTGTTGTCCCACCGGGAGTTCGCGCTGGGGTGGCCGCGGCGGATGTCCGCCTCGTCCATGACGTCGTCGTGGTAGAGCGTGGCCAGGTGGGTGAGCTCGATGGCGACCGCGGCCGGGACGATCCGGGGATCGTCCGGGTTGCCGAAGTGCCCGGCCAGCAGCACCAGAGTGGCCCGGAACCGCTTCCCCCCGGCATCCATGAGGTGCCGCGATGCCTGCGCGAGCAACGCCTCTTCGGACTCGGCGGCCGCCCGGAGCCCGGCTTCGACCCGGCGCAGGCTCTCGCCGACCGCGGCCTCCAGCGCGGCGTCAGCCAGCTCCATGGAAACAACAGTGCTCACAGTGGGCTCCCAGTCTCGCGCCGCCGTCCCCACGGTATGCCCCGCCCGGAGCGGCACACACCCCTCGTTCGCGCCGTCAGCGGACGAAGAGGTGACCGGCCGCGTGGCTGGCGAGGTCGAGCAGCGGGCCCGGGACGATCCCGAAGACCAGCGTCGTCACCACGCCGACGGCCACCGCCAGGCCGGTGAACAGGCCGGGAGTGACCACGGCGGGCCCGTCCGGCGCCGGGTCGCTGAAGAACATGAGCACGATGATGCGGACGTAGAAGAACGCCGCGATGGCGCTGCTCAGCACGCCGACGATGACCAGCGGCAGCGCGCCGCCCGCGATGGCGGCCTGGAACACGGCGAACTTCCCGGTGAACCCGCTGGTGAGCGGGATGCCGGCGAATGCCAGCAGGAAGAAAGCGAACACCCCGGCCACCAGCGGTGACCGCCTGCCGAGCCCGGCCCACCGGGACAGGTGATTCGCCTCCCCCGCCGGGTCCCTGACCAGGGTCACCACCGCGAACGCGCCGATCGTGGTGAAGCCGTACACGGCCAGGTAGAACAGCGAGCCGGAGAGCCCGGTCGTGGAGGCGGCGACGACGCCGGTCAGGATGAACCCGGCGTGCGCGATGGAGGAGTAGGCCAGCAGCCGCTTGACGTCGGTCTGCGTGATCGCGATGATCGCGCCGACCACCATGGTGAGGATGGCCACCGCCCACATCACCGGGCGCCAGTCCCAGGTCAGCGCCCCGAAGGCGACGTAGAACACCCGCAGCAGCGCCCCGAACGCTGACACCACAGTGCAGGAGGCCATGAGCGCGGTCACCGGCGTGGGCGCGCCCTGATAGACGTCCGGCTTCCAGCTCTGGAACGGCACCGCGCCGATCTTGAACAGCAGGCCCAGGCCCAGCAGCGCGATGCCGGCGTACAGCAGCGCCGCGCCGGTGGTGTTCGAGGCGGCCGCGGCGGCGATCGCCGACAGCCGCACCGAGCCCGAGAACCCGTACAGCATTGCGACGCCGAACAGGAAGAACGCCGACGAGAACGCGCCCAGCAGGAAGTACTTCATCGCCGCCTCCTGCGACAGCAGCCGCCGGCGGCGGGCCAGGCCGCACAGCAGGTACAGCGGCAGCGACAGCACTTCCAGTGCCACGAACATGGTGAGCAGATCGTTAGCTGCCGGGAAGAGCAGCATCCCGGCGACCGCGAACAGCGCCAGCGGGTAGACCTCGGTGTGGGTGATGCCCGCCAGCAGCCCCTCCCGTTCCTCGGCGCTGCCGGGAACCGCGGCTGCCTGCGCCACGAACGGGCTCACCTCGTGCGAGGACTCGGCGATCAGCAGCAGGCTGACGAGCGCCAGCACCAGAATCGTGCCCTGGATGAACAGGGTCGGGCCGTCCACCCCGACGGCGCCCTCAGCGGCGACACGGCCCGGGCTGCCATGGCTGAACAGCGGAACGCTCACGGCGACCGCGATCGTGAGCGCGAACCCTGCCGCCAGCCCGCCCAGCGCCAGCACCAGGTGCCAGCCGCGCCGCTGCGACCGCGGCACGAACGCCTCCACCAGCACGCCGGCCACGGCCGCGCCGAAGACCACCAGCATCGGGGAGAGCTGCCAGTACTCGATGTGCGGCGCGGTGATGGGAGCCGCGGCCAGGCTGCCCGAGATCGGGGTCACGGGGCTGTTCCCTTCTGGCTTGACGGGCCGCCCGCCGTGGCCGGGTGCGGCGGCGCCGGGTCTTTGACGTGCACGGCGGTGAGAGTCTGGTGGACCGCGGGGTTGATGATGTTCAGCACCGGCTGCGGGTACACGCCCAGCGCGATGATCAGGGCCACCAGCGGCCCGACCGCCCACAGCTCCCTGGCCCGCAGGTCACCGAAGCCCTCGACCTCTTTGCGCACCGGCCCGGTCATCATCCGCTGGTACATCCACAGCATGTAGATCGCGGCCAGGATGATGCCGACTGTGGCGGCGACCGCAGCGGCCTTGTACCGGGTGAACGTACCCACCAGCACCAGGAACTCGCTGACGAAGGTGTTCAGCCCGGGCAGCGCCAGGCCGGCCAGGCTGGCCAGCAAGAACAGCCCGGCCAGCATCGGTGCGACCTTCTGGACACCACCGTAGTCCTCGATCAGCTGCGACCCGCGCCGCGCGATCAGGAAGCCGGCCAGCAGGAACAGCGCGCCCACCAGGAACCCGTGGTTGACCATCTGCAACGTGGCACCGGCCTGGCCCTGGCTGGTCATCGCGAAGATGCCGAGCGTGATCAGGCCCATGCCGGACACCGACAAATAGCTGATCAGCCGCTTCATGTCCGTCTGCCCGATCGCCACGATCGCCCCGTACAGCACGCCGACCACCGAGAGCACCAGGATCAGCGGCGTGAAGTAGTGCGCAGCCACGGGGAACAGCAGCAGGCAGTAGCGGATCATCCCGAACGTGCCGATCTTGTCCATCACGCCGATCATCAGCACCGCGTCCCCGGGCTGGGCGGACGCCGCCGCGTCGGGCAGCCAGGTGTGGAACGGCCACAGCGGCGACTTGATCGCGAAGGCGATGAAGAACCCGAGGAACAGCCACTTCTGCACGGCGGGGCTCAGCGGCAGGTGAGTCAGCTGGCTGAACAGGAACGTGCCGGGATGCCCGCCGCGGGCGGAGTACACGTACAGCGCGATCACGGCGGCCAGCATCAGCAGCCCGCCCAGCAGGTTGTACAGCAGGAACTTGACCGCCGCGTACTGCCGCTGGCCCACACCGTAACTGCCGATCATGAAATACATCGGGATCAGCATGGCCTCGAACAGCACGTAGAACAGGAACACGTCGGTGGCCGCGAAGGAGCCGATCATCATGGCTTCCAGTACCAGCAGCAGCGCGAAGTAGGTCTTCACGCTGTGCCGGCGGGGCGCCCGTCCGGCACCGCCGCCTCCGGCCTGGACCGCGGGGCTCGCGGCCTCGCCGCCGACCGTGTTCCACAACCCCATCACGACCAGTGGCGCGAGGACCGCCGTCATCACGATCAGCACCAGTGCGATCCCGTCCACCCCGACCGCGTAGTGGATGCCGAACTGCGCGATCCACGAGTAGGCCTGATTGAACTGGAAGCGCGGGCCGCCAGGCGCGTAGACGGCCGCCATGGCGAGCGTCACTCCCAGCGTGAGCAGCGTGAACACCAGCGCGAGCCATTTCACGAGCAGCTCTCGCGCCCGGCGGTCGGCGTCGCTGCCCGGCGCCGAGGCACCGGGAGTCAGCGCGATGATGAGAGCGCCCGCCGCCGGGACCGCGATCGCGACGGTCAACCACCCGAATGTGCTCATCGCTAGATCCTCACCAGCAGCAGCGCGCCGACCAGCAGCACCGCGCCCAGCAGCATGGACAGTGCGTAGGAGCGGACGAAGCCGCTCTGCAGCCGCCGCATGCGGCCGGAGGTGCCGCCCACGGTCGCGGCCAGCGTGTTGACAAGCCCGTCCACGCC
>JAIRTY010000422.1 GCA_031254715.1 Nocardiopsaceae bacterium
GGGATCCTGGCCGAGGTACCGCCGTCCACCGACGAGCTCATCTACGCCACCCACCCGGACGGCTTCGCCCTGCACAGCCTGCGGACACCGCAGATCAGCCGCCTGTACCTGCAGGTCGCCCCCGATGAGGACATCGCCGCCTGGCCCGATGACCGGATCTGGGCGGCGTTGCAGCGGCGGTTCGGGCTGCCCGGCTGGCAGCTCAAGGAAGGCCCGGTGCTGGACAAGAGCATCACCCCGATGCGCAGCTTCGTGGCCGCGCCGATGCGCTATGGGCAGCTGTTCCTGGCCGGCGACGCCGCCCACATCGTCCCGCCGACCGGCGCCAAGGGCCTCAACCTGGCCCTCGCGGACGTGGCGGTGCTGGCCGACGCGCTGGCGGCGTTGCTGGCCCGCGGCGACCGCAAGCTCGCCGACGCCTACTCGGACGCCTGCCTGAACCGGGTCTGGCGGTCCACCCACTTCTCCTGGTGGATGACCACGATGCTGCACCGCACCCCCGGCGCCGACTCGATGGAGACGCAGCTGCAGCTGTCCCAGCTCCGCTACGTCACCACCTCCCGCCCCGCGGCCGCGACGCTGGCCGAGAACTACGTCGGCTACCCTCCCCTCCGCTGACCCGGCCGGCCGGGGCGCCCGGCCTCAGCCGTGGCTGGCGGGCGTGCGGACGTAGAGCGCATCGCCGCGGGCGTCATGGGCGGCCTTGACGAAGTTGGAGCGGAAGTAGTGGCGCAGCCCGTGCGTATAGGGGATCCGCTTGTACTGGCTGATCGTCAGCAGGGCGTAGTCGGCATGCCGGAACGCGCTGCGCCAGACGCCGGCGACGGCCGGATGCTGGCCGGCGCCGGTCTGCGGCTTGAGCCCGCCGGACAGGGCGAGGTCGGTGCCGAGCCCGTCGATCATCTGTGAGCAGCCGGGCACGTGCGAGCTGAACCTGTCCGCCATCAGCAGGTAGGACACCTCGTCGCTGACCACGCACGCCCCGCGCGGGATGGTCCGGGTGACGGCGCTGATCTGGGCCGGGCTGATGTAGGGCCGCAGCCGGGACTCGGTCCCGAAGTGGAGGACGCTGAACCAGATGAGCAGGCCGGCCGCCAGGCCCGAGGTGCCCCACCGCAGCCAGGGCGCGCCCGCTGGGCGGGCGGCCGCCAGCGCGCCGGCCCACCGGGCGGCGGGCAGGCCGATGGCCGCGGCCAGGAACGGGGCCAGGAACGCGGAGAAGTGGTAGTGGAACTGGTTGGGCCACCACAGCATGCCGATCACGGCGGCGGTCGTGACCACCGCGAACGTGTCCAGCGGGGGCGGGGGCTTGCGGGTCAGGATCCAGGCGGCGATGGTGAGGCCGACGATGGCCACCGCGATCACCACGGCGATGAACACGACCGCGCCGGTCGAGGGCAGCCGGAAGTCGGTGATCCCGGCCATGTCACGGAGCCGGCCCACAGCGCCGGCCCGGACGGCATGGGCGCGCCGGCCGATCTGGGCGGTGATGAGGCTGCGGTAGAAGCCGTGGGGGGAGGCGGCCAGGAACGGGGCGACCGGGATGAGGAACCCGGCGGCGACCCCGCCGGCGACCCACCCCGCGCGGCGCCACCGGTCAGCGCCCGCGGTGACCGCGATCACGCCCAGCAGCACCAGCACCGGCACGATCGCCCACCCTTCCACCAGCCCCGCGGCGCCCAGCAGCACCCCGCCCCAGCCCAGCCGCCGCGCCCGGGCGGTGACCTGGTCCTTATCGAAGATGGTGATCAGGGCGGCCAGGGTGAACAGCACCAGCCACGGCTCCACCAGCACCGTGTGCGCCGCCCCCACCGCATCGGGGTAGACCGCCAGCACCCCGCAGGTCACCACCACCGCCAGCACCCCGCGGTGACGCACCCACAACCCGCCCAGCACCACCCCGGCCACCGACGCGGCCGCGGTGAGGATCCGCCCGATCGCCATCCCCGCCGCCGTGGACCCGGTCAGCTTCCCCGCCACCGCCGCGGGCACCATCAGCAACGTGATCCCCGGCGGCTGCACCACCACAAAACTCTTATACGGCAGCACCCCCGAAATCAGCCGCACCGCCGACCCGAAATACGGCCCATCGTCATACTCAGTCACGCCCAGCAAGAACCCCGGCCGTGACAACTGGTACGCGCGGAGTCCCGTCGCCACGATCGCCGCCACGGCGATCACTATGGCGGCCGGCGTCCACCTGAAACCGCGTCCCCCGCCTTCGTCCGCCATCCCGTGACCGGCAACAGGCTCCGTCGCAGTCCCGCTCACGCTGCTATCACTCCTGCCACGGTCTCCTGACGGCCCCCATTGTGCCGGGTCGCTCTCACGCGTCCCCTGCGTTCCATACCCCCGGCACGGCACTACACCCTACAGTTCATAGCCGAAGCAAGACGTTCTTACCGGACTAACCCTGTCAGTACGAGGGCGCGCTTGTTACCAGCGGACATGCACTGTTCACGCGCGGTTTGCCTGCGGCGGGAACAGTCCTGCCTGGCGCGATCCCGGCCCGGTCCGGGCGCGCGGTCCAGGCGCGGTCCGGGGTGTTCCGCCGCCATCGCCGCGGGCCGGGGGACCAGGGCCGGATGGGACGCGTTCGGCAGGCCAGCCACGAGGATTGATCACGAAATGTATTGCCTCAATTCCTCAGAGTGGTTACTCCCGGCAACCGGGGCAGGTCGCAGATGCTTCTACGGTTCGCGTAACGGTGCGGTACCGTTGCACCGGGCACGTGACGTCCCCCGATCCGCCAGGATCTGAGACCGGGTCTATCAGGCCTGGTCACCTGGCGGAGGCGACACACCACAGGGATGGCCGTAAGGGAGGGCGCTGCTATGCCCCGCTGGCATGTCGCGGCCGGGTATCCGGCGCGGATCGGACACAATTGGACAGGAATGCCGGGGCCGTCCGGCTGAGTCATGATCCCGGTGAACGAATCAGGCGGCTCCCCGTGAGCCCCGTCGTTACCGGTGCCGGGCAGGGAAAACTGCCGTTGTGAATCGGATATCCCGGATCAGGGCGAGGAGAAGAAGTGACAACGGTCAAGGAACGCCCCAGCGGCGGTTCCGGTGACTCCGGTGCCGGCCAGGGAGGCACCCCGGTGCACGGGCGGATGGCGTGGCGCACCTGGCTGGCCGGGCTCCTTGGCCTGATCGGCCGCCATCGCCTGTTCAGCCTGGCGCTGCTGGTGGGCGTGCTGCCCAGGCTGCTGACGATGATTGCGTACCAGCCCGCGGTGCTGTTCCGGCTGGACACGTTCGACTACCTGTATGGCGCGGTACACGTCGGCCCGAATCCGATCAACCCGAGCGGCTACTCGCTCTTCCTGTGGTTGCTGCGGCCCTTCCACTCACTGGTCCTGATCACTGCTTTGCAGCACGTGATGGGCCTGGCTATCGCGGTCATGGTGTACGCGCTGCTGCGGCGGCGGGGGCTGCCGAGCTGGGGGGCGACGCTGGCGGCGCTCCCGGTGCTGTTCGATCCCGGTCAGCTGCTGCTGGAGCAGTTCATCATGGCTGACCTGCTGGCGCTGCTCCTCATGGTCGCCAGCTTCGTGATCCTGCTGTGGGAGCGACGGCCATCGGCGCTGCGGTCGGCGGTCGCGGGACTTCTCATGGGCGTATCGGTGACCGTCCGCCCCACCACGATCGTGTTCATCGTCTTGATGGCGGTGTACCTGCTGGTGCAGCGGGCCGGCTGG
>JAIRTY010000527.1 GCA_031254715.1 Nocardiopsaceae bacterium
CGCGCGGCGCAGGCGGCCTTCCCGAACAGCTCCCCTGCGCCCATGCGTCTCGCCGCATTGGCGACCTCACCCTGGGCCACAACCGATGACTTTAGCGGCTTCAAAGCCCCACTACATTGGCGACCTCAGCGCGGGAGAGAATCAGGTGCCCGACGACCGGGTTATCGGCCCAGGAGTGCCTGCCCGTTTGCCTAGTTCGCCAGCTGGCCGCAGCGGATTTTCGCCGCCCTGCCGGTCAGCGGTGGCTGACGACGTTGACCACCTTGCCGTTCGGGTCGCGGACGAAGAAGCGCCGGACGCCCCACTCCTCGTCGGTGATCGCATGCACGATCTCTGCGCCGGCCGCGCGTACCGTTTCGTAAACCGCGTCGACGTCTTCGACCTCGACGCTGAGGTCCGGGTTCACGTCGGCCGCTGCGTCCTTGGTAATGAGGATGATCTGAGCGGTGGGGTTGGACGGCGAGACCAGGTTAACCGCCCAGCCCAGGTTCATCTCCTCGCGGAAGCCGAGGAGCTGGTAGAAATCGCTGCTCGCAGCCGGATCGGCGACCGTGATGTCGGGTACGGCGCGGCGAATCGTCATGCGCTGGACCCTAACACCGTAACGGCCACCAGCGGCGCACTGCCGCCGCCACAGCAACAGCGGCTCCGCGGACAGCGCGGGAGTGACGGGGTCCGGATATGCCGATCCGCCATCATTGGTGAGCGGTGAAGAAGGTCAGCAAGATCGGTACGCGCCGTGAGCACGGCGCTCAAACCCCGTCGGCCGAGCCGAACACCTGCTCCCGCGGCCAGGAGATGCGCTGAGAAGGACGCGCGAGGCCATAGCTGCCGAACTCGGCCGCGAACTGGTGCCCGGCCACGAGCTGCACGGCGAGCCAGCCGAGCCGCTGGCAAAATGCGGGCATTGCGACGACGTAGTATCCGCCCTGCCCGGCACACCTGCTACGGCAGCCGACCAGGGTCACCTACTGGCTGGAGCCGGGCCGGAGGGTGATCTTACTGACGGTGTTCCGTAAGACCCGCAGCGCCGAGACCGCCGAGGTAGCCCGCGCCCTGCAGGCCCAGCAGATCTGCGAGACCGGCCACGGCCCGGGCCCATGAGATGTTCGACCGGGAGGTGAATTGACATGACCGCCGACCATTCCTCCTACGAGGAGCTCGCTGCCCAGCGGCGTGACAGTGACGACTACCGCGAGGGCTACGCCGAGGCCCGGCGGGCGTTCTTGATCGGCCAGGCCATCCGGGCCCCAGACCGAACTCGCCACCCGTGCGGGCATGACCCAGCCCGCCCTCTCCCGCCTGGAAGCCGGCGGAGTCGTGCCCACGATCCCGCTGCTGGAGCGGATCAGCGCCGCGCTCGACGCCGACCTCATCGTGCAACTCGGACCCCACGCCCCCTGACCGCGTTCACCAGCTCCACCTGCAGGCTCGCCATTCGGCTTTGCCGAATAGCGGTCGTTGGCTGGGCGCATTGTCATGCTGCGTCATGAATGATTGCTCGCAGCGGACGCGATGCCGGGCGGCGGCGGCCTTGGCAGTAGCGCCTTTCGGTCCGTGCTCATGACGTGATGACAGGGGGAAACGAGGGGCGGGCTTGTGGGCCTGGTTATTGACGCGTTATGGCGGCTCGGATGCGGTCTTGGGGTGTGATCAGGTGGTCCTGGCTGTCTTCGCCGATGTCGAGCTTGACCCAGTTGACGGTGCCGGTGAAGGTGCTGTTTTCGGGGGTGTAGTCGTCGCTGACCGCTGATCCGTTGTCCTTGGCCAGGTCAGTGGTTTCGTCCGCGGAGAAGATCATGGGGATGGTGGCTTCGACCCGTCCGTCGCCGATCTTGGTGCCGTCCAGGTCCAGCAATACGGTTCCGCCTTTGCCCAGGCCGCCGCCGTCGTAGCTGAACTCCATCCGCAGTAGGTGGGTGCCGGGGTTCAGCGGGGCGTCGCCGGTGATGGTGTGGCGGTGGAGGCCGAACAGGTTGTAGCAGTAGCGGGGGGCGCCGTCTTTGGCGTAGAGCGCCCAGCCGCCGAACGCGCCGCCCTGGGCGATGATGACCCCGCTGGCGGGCCGATCCCCCACGACGATCTCGGCGGTGACGGCGTGGGATTTGTTCTTGAGGTTCAGGACGGTGTTTTCTGGCAGGCGGCCCATGTTCTGATACAGGGTCTGGGTCCGGCCGGTGACCAGCACCGGGCGGCCGGCCAGGTCGGAGTTGAGCCGTTCGATCCGCCGGTCATCGAGGGGGAAGACGTTGTATTTGGCAGCCTCGATCAGGAACTGGCGCTGCAGCTGGCGGAGCTTACCGGGCATCTGGGCGGCCAGGTCGCGGGCCTGGGTCCAGTCGGTGGTCAGGTCATACAGCTCCCAGGTGTCGTCGTCGAAGGCGGGCAGCTCGGCGGTGACGTCCCACGGGATGCCGTGCCGGGTCACCGCCATCCAGCCCTTGTGGTAGATGCCCCGGTTGCAGAGCATCTCGAAGTACTGGGTCTCGTGCCGGTCGGCCGCCGCAGGCTCATCGAAGCAGTACCTCATCGACACCCCCTCCAGCGGCCGCTGCTGGATGCCGTGGACGAAGTCGGGGGCGGGCAGCCCGGCGGCCTCCAGCACGGTGGGGGCAACGTCGATGACGTGGTGGAACTGACTGCGCATCTGCCCGCGGGCGGTGAACCCGTTGGGCCAGTGCACGATGGCAGGGTTGCGGGTGCCGCCCAGGTGCGAAGCGATCTGCTTGGTCCACTGATACGGGGTGCACATCGCATGCGCCCACGACACCGCGTAGTGGTTGTAGGCGTTCGGGGTGCCGAACTCGTCGATACGCGCGGCCATCATCTCGGGCGTCTCCAGGGCCGCCGCCCCGTTGAGCACCAGCAACTCGTTGAAGGTGCCGTTCGGGGTGCCCTCGGCACTGGCCCCGTTGTCCCCGAGGATGTAATACACCAGCGTGTCTTCCAGCACGCCCAGGTGCTCCAGGGCGTCGATGAGGCGGCCGACGTGGTAGTCGGTGTGGGCCAGGAACGCGGCGTAGATCTCCATCTGCCGGGCCAGCACCGGCCGCAGCGCCTCGTCCATGTCCTCCCACGCCGGGATCTCCTGATGCCGCGCGGTCAGCTCCGCCTCCGGGGGGATCACCCCGAGCTCCTTCTGCCTTGCGAAGGTCTCCTCACGCAGCGCGTCCCACCCGGCGCCGAACCGGCCGCGATAGCGGTCCAGCCAGTCGGCGGGTACCTGGTGCGGGGCGTGCGTGGCGCCAGGGGCGAAGTAAATGAAGAACGGCTTGCCGCCCATCAGCGCCTGCTGCTCGCGGATCCAGCTGATCGCCCGGTCGGTCATGTCCTCGGTGAAGTGATACCCCGCCGCGGGAAGCTTGCCCGGCTCGACCGCTTTGGTGCCCTCGTAGATGGCCGGGTAGAACTGGTTGGTCTCCCCGCCGATGAACCCGTAAAAGTACTCAAACCCCCAGCCGGTCGGCCACCGGTAAAACGGCCCCACCGGGCTGGTCTCCCACACCGGCACCTCGTGGCATTTGCCGAACTGGGCGGTGCTATACCCGTTCAGCTTCAGCACCTCCGCCAGCGGCGCGCAGTCATCCGGCCGCACCGAGGTGTACCCCGGAGCCGATGTGGCGATCTCGGTGATCCCGCCCATCGCCACACTGTGATGGTTGCGGCCCGTCAGCAGCGCCGCCCGGGTCGGCGAGCACAGAGCGGTGGTGTGGAAGCGGGTGAACCGCAAACCGCCCGCGGCCAGCCGCTCAGCGGCGGGGTTGGACGACGGACCGCCGAACGCGCTCGAGGCCCCGAAGCCCACGTCATCCAGCAAGATGACCAGCACGTTCGGCGCGCCCGGCGGCGGCCGCAACGGCTCGATCGGCGGGAAACTGGTATCCGGGTCCTTGGCGTCATACGTCGTCACGCCCACATGCCCGCGGTCCGGAATCGGCAATGCACCACGAGGACGATCCGCCATGACCACCATCTCCCCAAGCGGACCCGCGGCAGCCAAGAAGGCCTTCACCTTCCCGGTAACCGGAGCCACCAGCACGACGAGACCCCGAAGGCCGCAACCGGACTGATCTTCTTCCAGGAGGCCGGGGATTCCATCACCCGCCAAGGATGATCCACTCGGCCCAGAGCTCCAACCGGGAAGGCACCGGAAGTTTCCGGGCATACCCGATCTTGTTACGAGCCGGAACGGCGCTGGCCGATCTTACTGACGGTGTTCCGCAAGACCCGCGATGCGCGTCCAGTTACCAGTCAGCGGGTGATCGTGCGGGTCACCAGTTCGGCGGTGGCCGCGGTGAGGGCCGTCACCGCCAGGACCGACGGCCACGGGCCGATACGCTTGGCTAGCGGGTGCGAGCTCCCCATCGCGGCTGCGTACAGCGCGCTCAGACCGACCGCGGCGGTCGGCCCAGATGCCCGGTACCACTCCAGCGCGCACCAGGCGCCAGCCGCCGCGAACAGCGCGCCGGCAAGATCACGGCGGCCGGTCAAGCGCCCGGCCAGGAACCCGCCGGTGAGCCCGGCAGCGGCGACCGCAGACGAAGGGACTGTAGGAGTGTCACTCATGAGCTTCACGGTATCCGCCGGCACTGTCCCGCCAGCGCCCGGCGGACCGTCGTTGCCGCCAGCCCTCGCATAATCGGCGATCGTCCAGCAGTTCTGTGCGCGGGAGCGCGGCCGGCAGGCCCAGCACGAACACCCGCGCCCGCCGCCGCGACTCCCCTGCGGAGACGCGGCCCGATACAGATCACCAGCTCATCCACGTATCGTCACAATCCGGGATGACCAACCGGTGGCCGTCCGCAATCCAGCACCGGCACGCCCGCGAAGGCCGCTGGCAGAATGCCCCGGGTGACCCTTACCTGGTTCAGCACCGTCGTTGACTTCGCACCCGGCCCCGCCACCTTCCCCGGACAAGGCGACGCCGACTGGGCCGTGATGGCTGCGCGTATCAATCCATCAGGTGGGGTCCATTGACCGCTCGCCAGCGGGTTCCGGCGGCCTCGAGCAGCTTGTGGTCATGGAGTGCCGGCACCACCACCGGCGTCGGCCCTGCGGTAACGGATGTGGGTGGCCAGCGGTGAATGGAGCACCTCGACGGGCTCGAAACCGAAGGAGCCGACGCCCTCGAACATCCGCTCGCCGGCGCCGAGCAGGGTGGGGGCGATGTCCAGGGTGAGTTCGTCGATCACGCCGGCGAGCAACGCCTGCCGGACGGTAGAGGCGCCCCCGGCGATGTCCACCCCCTTGTCGCCGGCGGTCTCGGACGCCTGCGCGTAGGCGGCATCGAACCCCTCGGTGACGAAGTGGAACGTCGTCCCGCCGTCCATCGCGATCGGTTCGTGGGCGTGATGGGTGAGCACGAACACCGGCGCGTGGTAGGGCGGTTCGGGCCCCCACCAGCCGCGCCAGTCCTCGTCCCACACGCCGCGGATCGGCCCAAACATGTTCCGGCCCATGACGTAGGCCCCCCGGGGGCGCATGAGCCATCCGTTCGCGATTTCGTCCGTCTCGTTCGCCCGTGGATCCCCCATGTGCCAATTGTGAACCTGGCCGCCACGCTTCCCGAGCGGGTTCTCGCGGCTCTGGTCCGGCCCGGCGACGAAGCCATCGATCGAGATCGACATGTGGCAGGTGGTGTCCGTCATCGTGTCCTCCTCGGACGGTTGATCGGGTGTCTAGAGAGACCGGCCTGGGCGGCCGGGACACGTCTAGCCTGCCTGCCCGCAGGCGCAGCAGGCAGATACCGATGTCGGGAGTTGGCAATGATGAACATCATCGCTGCCCTAGCACGGCAGCCGGTGACCTGGAGGTGACGGGGGTTATCAGGGGCGCCTGTCCCTGGCCAGGTGGCTCCGGTCGGCGCTTTCCACAGGTGCTGCCGCAGCACAGGCCGTTTCGATGGCGTTCAGGCGAACTACTACGTGCGCGACCGTGACCAATAAGTAAGGATGCGTCAGTCGGCTGCCAGTTGGTGCCGGCCACGACAGCCGCACCAG
>JAIRTY010000568.1 GCA_031254715.1 Nocardiopsaceae bacterium
GTGCCTGCCGGGCAGGCCTACGCGGCCGTGGAATCGCCCCGCGGCGAGCTGGGCTGCCACGCGGTCAGCGACGGCAGCACCCGGCCGTACCGGGTCCACTTCCGTGACCCGTCATTCGCGAACCTGCAGGCCCTCCCGGCGATGTGCGAGGGCGGCATGGTCGCCGACGTCATCGCGGCGGTCGCCAGCGTGGACCCGGTGATGGGGGGAGTGGACAGGTAATGCCGTTCAGTGACGAGGTGCGGGCCAGGCTGGACGCCGACGCCGACCAGATCATCTCCCGCTACCCGCGGTCCCGCTCGGCGCTGCTGTCGCTGCTGCACCTGGTGCAGGCCGAGGAAGGGTATGTGTCCAAGGACGGGGCCGCCTACTGCGCGGACCGGCTCGGGCTGTCAGAGACCGAGGTCGCCGGCGTCGTGAGCTACTACAGCATGTACCGGCGGCGGCCGGGCGGCGACTACAACGTCGGCGTGTGCACGAACACGCTGTGCGCGATCATGGGCGGGGACCAGATCCTGGCCAGCCTCTCCGAGCACCTCGGGGTCGGGCCCGACGAGACCACGCCGGACGGCATGGTCACCCTCCAGCACGTGGAATGCAACGCCGCCTGCGACTACGCGCCGGTGGTGATGGTCAACTGGGAGTTCTACGACAACATGACACCCGACTCGGCGCGCGGCCTGGTGGACGAGCTGCGGGCGGGCGAGAAGCCGGTCCCCTCCCGTGGCCCGGCCCGGCTGTGCACCTGGCGGGAGGCCGCCCGGGTGCTGGCCGGCTTCCCCGACGGCCAGGCGGGCGACGGCCCGGCGGCCGGGCCCGCCACCCTGGCCGGGCTCATGCTGGCACGGGAGAACGGCTGGACCGCACCGGAGCCGGCCGCCAAGGGCGACCCCGCGGGGAGCGGGCAGTGACGGCCACCCTCACCCCGGTGCTCACCGCCCACTGGGACGACCCGGACGCCTTCCGGCTGGACGCCTACCGACGGGCCGGCGGGTACCAGGCGCTGGCCAAGGCGCTGGCCACCCCGCCGGACGACATCATCGCCATGGTCAAGGAATCCGGGCTGCGGGGCCGCGGCGGCGCTGGCTTCCCGACCGGCGTGAAATGGGGATTCATCCCGCAGGGCGACGGCAAGCCGCACTACCTCGTGGTCAACGCGGACGAGTCCGAGCCCGGCACCTGCAAGGACATCCCGCTGATGCTGGCCACCCCGCACCTGCTGGTCGAGGGCGCGGTGATCGCCGCGTACGCGATCCGGGCGGAGCACGCGTTCATCTACGTGCGCGGCGAGGTACTGCACGTGGTGCGGCGGGTCCAGCAGGCGGTGGCCGAGGCCTACCAGGCCGGCTACCTGGGCCGCGACATCCTCGGTTCGGGCTATGACCTGGAACTGACCGTGCACGCGGGCGCTGGCGCCTACGAGTGCGGCGAGGAGACCGCGCTGCTCACCTCGCTGGAGGGGTACCGGGGCCTGCCCCGGCTGAAGCCGCCGTTCCCGGCGGTGGCCGGCCTGTACGCCTGCCCGACCGTCGTCAACAACGTGGAGTCGATCGCCAGCGTGCCGTCGATCGTGGCGAACGGCGGCCGCTGGTTCGCCGGCCTGGGCACCGAGAAGTCCAAGGGCTACGGCATCTTCTCGCTGTCCGGGCACGTCACGAAGCCGGGCCAGTACGAGGCCCCGCTCGGCATCACGCTGCGTGAGCTGCTCGATCTGGCGGGCGGGGTGCGGGCCGGGCACCGGCTCAAGTTCTGGACCCCGGGCGGGTCCTCCACCCCGATCTTCACCGACGAGCACCTGGACGTGCCGATGGACTTCGAGTCCACGGCGGCCGCCGGGTCCATGCTGGGCACCCGGGCGCTGCAGATCTTCGACGAGACCACCTGCGTGGTCCGGGCCGTGCTCCGGTGGAACCAGTTCTACGAGCACGAGTCGTGCGGGAAGTGCACCCCCTGCCGGGAGGGCACGTTCTGGATGACGCTGCTGCTGGACGGGCTCGAGCGGGGCGAGGGGAACGAGGAGGACCTGGAGAAGCTCCTTGACATCTGCGACAACATGAACGGCCGGGTGTTCTGCCCGCTCGGCGACGGCGCCATCAGCCCGGTCGTCTCGTCGATCAAGTACTTCCGGGACGAGTTCCTCGAGCACCACAAGCGCGGCGGCTGCCCGTTCGACCCCGCTGCCGCGACGCTGTTTGGAGACGCGCAGTGACAGTCCAGAGCAACGACTCCGCCGGGGTGGTGGCGGTGGGCGAGGACGCGGTCACCGTCACCATCGACGGGTTCGAGATGAGGGTGCCGAAAGGCATGCTGGTGATCCGGGCGGCCGAGCTGCTCGGCATCCAGATCCCGCGGTTCTGCGACCACCCGCTGCTGGACCCGGCCGGGGCCTGCCGGCAGTGCCTGGTTGAGGTCGAGGGGCAGCGCAAGCCGCTCGCCTCCTGCACCACCACCTGCACCGACGGCATGGTGGTGCGGACGCAGCTCAGCTCGCCGGTGGCGGAGAAGGCCCAGCGCGGCGTGATGGAGCTGCTGCTCATCAACCACCCGCTCGACTGCCCCATGTGCGACAAGGGCGGCGAGTGCCCGCTGCAGAACCAGGCGATGTCGAACGGCCAGGGCGAGACCCGGTTCGCGGCCGAGAAGCGGCACTTCGCCAAGCCGGTGGCGATCTCCAGCCAGATCCTGCTCGACCGGGAACGCTGCATCTCCTGCACCCGCTGCACCCGGTTCTCGGAGGAGATCGCCGGGGACCCGTTCATCGACTTCCTGGAGCGCGGCCCGGCCCAGTTCATCGGCACCGCCGAGGGCAAGCCGTTCAACTCCTATTTCTCCGGGAACACGGTGCAGATCTGCCCGGTCGGCGCGCTCACCGGCAGCGCCTACCGGTTCCGGGCGCGGCCGTTCGACCTGGTGTCGACGCCCGGCGTGTGCGAGCACTGCGCGTCCGGCTGCCGGCTGCGCACCGACCACCGGCGGGGCGCCGTCACCCGCCGGATGGCCGGCGACGACCCGGCGGTCAACGAGGAGTGGAACTGCGACAAGGGCCGGTGGGCGTTCAGCTACGCCACCGAGCCGGACCGGCTGGCCTCGCCGCTGGTCCGCAGCGAGGAGGGGGTGCTGGAGCCCGCCTCCTGGCCGGTGGCGATCGCGGCCGCGGCGGCCGGTCTCGCCCGCGCCCACGGCCGGGCGGGCGTGCTCACCGGCGGCAGGCTCACCCTGGAAGACGCCTACGCCTACGCGAAGTTCGCCCGGGTCGCGCTGGGCAGCAACGACATCGACCTGCGCGCCCGGCCGCACTCGGAGGAAGAGGAGCAGTTCCTGGCCGCCCGGGTGGCCGGCCGCCCCCCCGAGGTCAGCTACGCCGACCTGGAACGGGCCCCGGCCGTGCTGCTGGCCGGCTTCGACCCGGAGGAAGAGTCACCGATCGTCTTCCTGCGGCTGCGCAAGGCGGCCCGGGCCGGCAAGCTCACCGTCTATTCGGCCGCCCCGTTCGCCAGCCGCGGCCTGTGCCGCCTGTCCGGGGTGCTGCTGCCGGTCGCGCCCGGCGGCGAGGCGGCGCTGCTGACCCGGCTCACCGGAGGCACTGCCCCCGATGACGACATGGCGGCGGCCGCCAGCGCGCTGACCGCGGACGGGGCGGTGATCCTGGCCGGCGAGCGGCTCGCCGAGGTGCCGGGCGCCCTGTCGGCCGCGGCCACCCTGGCCGACGTCACCGGCGCCAGGCTGGCCTGGATCCCCCGGCGGGCAGGGGAGCGCGGCGCGGTCGAGGCAGGTGCCCTGCCCGGGCTGCTGCCGGCCGGCCGGCCGGTGACCGCCCCGGCCGCCCGGGCCGAGGTGGCGCGGGCCTGGGGGGTGTCCTCGCTGCCCGAGCGGCCCGGCCGTGACACCTCCGGGATGCTGGCCGCGGCCGCGGCCGGGGACCTCGATGCCCTGGTGGTCGCCGGCGTCGACCCGGATGACCTGCCGGACCCGCAGGCGGCGCTGGCCGCGCTGGCGGCCGTGCCGTTCGTGGTCAGCCTGGAACTGCGGGCCGGCCCCGTCACCGACCGGGCGGACGTGGTGCTGCCGGTGGCCGCGGTGGCGGAGAAGGCCGGCACGTTCGTGAACTGGGAGGGCCGGAGCGGCTCGTTCGGGCCCGCGCTGGAGGTACCGGGGATCGAGTCCGACCTGCAGCTGCTGGGCCGGATCGCCGATGAGATGGACGTCCACCTGGGACTGCCCGGTCCGGAGGCGGCCCGCCGCGAGCTTGCCGCGCTCGGGAACTACACCGGTCCCCGGACCGCGGTGCCCGCCCGGCACTCGGCTCCGGCCGCCAAGCCAGGCCCGGGGCAGGCGATCCTTGCCACCTGGCACCACCTGCTCGACACCGGGCGGATGTCCGACGGCGAGCCGTTCCTGGCCGGCACCGCCCGCGCCGCCGCCGCCTGGATGTCACCGGCGACCGCGGCCGAGGCCGGCACCGGCGACGGCGGTAAGGTCTCTGTGTCGACCGCGCGGGGCACCGTGACCGTTCCCGTGCGGACACAGCCCATGCCCGACCGGGTGGTGTGGCTGCCCGCCCACTCCTCCGGCTGCGAGATCCGGCGCGAGCTCGGCGCCGGGCACGGCAGCCTGGTGACGCTGAGGAGCCCCGAATGACCGGCCTGGCCGCTGCCCCCGACCCGACGCTGGCCAGCTTCGTCAACCAGCCGTGGTGGATCATCGCCATCAAGGTCGTCGTCATCTTCGCGTTCCTGATGGTGATGACCCTGTTCATGATCTGGTTCGAGCGGCGGGTTATCGGCCGCATGCAGCAGCGGCCCGGCCCGAACCGGGCCGGCCCGTTCGGCCTGCTGCAGTCGCTGGTGGACGGGATCAAGCTGCCGCTGAAGGAGGACATCCGCCCCCGGGATGTGTACAAGCTGCTGTTCTGGCTGGCGCCGGGGATCTCGACGGCGGTCGCGTTCGTCAGCTTCTCGATCATCCCGTTCGGGCCCGAAGTCTCGATCGCGGGCGTGCGGACCCCGCTCCAGCTCGCCGACCTGCCGGTGGCGGTGCTGCTGGTGCTGGCCATGAGCTCGATCGGGGTGTACGGGATCGTGCTGGCGGGGTGGTCGTCCGGGTCGCCGTACTCGCTGCTGGGCGGGCTCCGGTCATCGGCCCAGGTGGTCAGCTACGAGATCGCGATGGGCCTGTCGTTCGTGGCGGTGTTCCTGTACGCGGGATCGCTGTCCACCACCCAGATCGTGCGCTCCCAGGCGACGGGGTCGGAGTTCCACCTGTTCGGGGTGATCCTGCACTACCCCTCGTGGTTCGCTGTGGTGCTGTTCCCCTCGTTCGTCATCTACCTGATCACGATGGTGGGGGAGACCAACCGGCTCCCGTTCGACCTGCCGGAGGGCGAGGGCGAGCTGGTCGGCGGCTACCACACCGAGTACTCGTCGCTGAAGTTCGCGCTGTTCTTCCTGGCCGAGTACGTCAACATGACCACGGTGGCGGGGCTGGCCACCACGCTGTTCCTGGGCGGGTGGCGGGCGCCCTGGCCGCTGTCGGTATGGAGCGGGGCCAACAGCGGCTGGTGGCCGCTGCTGTGGTTCGGCGCCAAGGTGATGATCCTGCTGTTCTGCTTCGTCTGGCTGCGCGGGACCCTGCCGCGGATCCGGTACGACCAGCTGATGGCGCTCGGCTGGAAGATCCTCATCCCCGCGTCGCTGGCCTGGATCCTCATGATCGCGACCATCCGGGCCTGGCGCCAGCAGGGCGGGAGCCTGCCCGTCTACATCGTGGCCGGGGCGATCGTGGTGGTGCTGATGGCGCTGGCCTGGCGGGGGGATATGGCGCTGGAACG
>JAIRTY010000652.1 GCA_031254715.1 Nocardiopsaceae bacterium
CCTCCCCCGGCTGCCCGTCAGCCAGCGGCGCCAGGTCCGGGCGGGCGGTCAGCTCCGCCACCGCCGACTGGTAGGAGTCATGGATCCGGGCGGACAGCATCGGCCCGCCGGCGCTCCCGCGCACCGAGCCGGCGATGGCGTCCAGCAGCTGCCGGTCGCCGGCGGGCACGAACAGCAGCCCCGGATTGGTGCAGAACTGCCCGGTCCCGAGCGTGAGGGAGCCGGCGTATCCGGCCGCGATCTCGCCCGGGCGGGCGGCAGCCGCGCCCGGCAGGATCACCACCGGGTTGACGGAACCGAGTTCGCCGAAGAACGGGATGGGCACGGGGCGCTGCGCGCAGATCGCGGCCAGCGCGAGGCCGCCGCGGGCCGACCCGGTGAACCCGGCGGCCGCGATGGCCGGCTCTTGCAGCAGCTTCACCCCGGCGTCCACCCCGTACACCACCGCGAACGTTCCTTCCGGGGCGCCCGCCCCGGCCAGCGCCCTGGCGACGATCCCGGCAGTGAGCACCGAGGTCCGCGGATGCCCTTCGTGCGCCTTGACGACCACGGGGCAGCCCGCCGCCAGGGCGGATGCGGTGTCGTTCCCGGCCACCGAGAAGGCGAACGGGAAGTTGGACGCCGCGAACACCGCGACCGGCCCCACGGGGCGGCTGATCCGGCGCAGGTCAGGTGCGCCGCCGCCGCCCGGGCTGAGCACGGTGTCGGCGTAGCCGCCGTCGGCCAGGACCGCCGCGAACAGCCGCAGCTGCCCGGTGGTCCTGGCCACCTCGCCGGTCAGCCTAGCCCCGCCGAGCGCGGTCTCGGTGTCCGCCACGGCGACCAGCTCCGCTGCGGCCTCGTCCAGCGCGGCAGCCACCGCCTCCAAGGCGGCGGCCCGGCCGGCGGCTCCGGCCTGCTCCCATGCCTCGCAGGCGGCCGCGGCTGTCGCCGCGATCACGTTCACCTCGGGCCCGGAGGTCTCGGGGACCGGCTCCCCGGCCGGCTGCCCGGTGCGGGGGTCATATCCCTGGATCATGCCCGTCATGCTGTGTCCCCTCAGGCCTGGCCGGCCGGCTCAGGCAAGCCGGTCGGCGTCGTAGTCCGGCAGCGTAAACTCGCCGCCCAGGTAAGCGAGCACCGGGCCGGCTGGATCCGGCTCGCCGTGCGCGGCGATCACCTCCGCGGCGTAGGCCTCGGCGTCGTCCCCGGGCTGGTAGCCCAGCGCTCGCGCCTCGGCGAGGCTGACCCACCCGCCCCGGGTGTTGGCGGACACCCCGTAGGCCACCCGGAATCCCGGCCGGGGCGCGGTGAGGCAGGCCTCGAACAGCCTTCCCGCGTCGTCAGGCGAGAGCCAGGTAGAGAGCTGCCGCGAGCTGAGTGGCCGTTCGATACAGGTAAGAATGCGCAGGCAGATCGCGTCCATCCGGTAGCGGTGATGGTAGAGCGCGGCCAGCGCCTCACCGGTCACCTTGGAAACGCCGTAGTAGGTGTCGGGGGCGCCGAACGCGTAATCCGGCACCGGGAACCCCGACCGGGGGGTGAACCCGACCGCGTGGTTGGAGGACGCGTAGATCACGCGCGGCACCCCGGCCCGCCGGGCGGCCTCGAACGCGGCGTAGGTGCCGCCGATGTTGGCCGCCAGGATCCGCTCCCAGGGAGCCTCGCCGGGGATGGCCGCGAGGTGGATGACGGCGTCGGCGCCCTGGCAGGCGGCGGTCAGCGCGGCCAGGTCGGTGACCGAGGCGGTAACCGTCTCCTCGCCGGGGCCGGCCGTCAGCGGCCTGGTGTCGAGCAGCCGCAGCGTCCGGCCGGGCCGGGCCAGCCGCGGCCGCAGCATGGTCCCGATCTGGCCTGCCGCGCCGGTGATGAGAATGGTCGGCACGGCTGCCCACCCTACGCCGCCGCGGGCACCCCGCCCGCGGTGGCGCCGCCGCCGTTCAGCACCGCGCCCACCGCCGCCGGCCCGCACCGCCGCCCGGGCAAAGGCCTATCGCCAGGATGAAACGGAAACGGAAAGCGCCGCCTCCCCGCCGGGACAATCCCGTCTCCTATGATCGGTCATGAGCCAACCGAGGAAACCGCCGGGGGAACTAAATGTGCGGAATCGCCGGATGCCTGGCTCTCGACGGGCACTGGGGTCCAGACCTGGAATGGGTGGCCGATGCCACCGCGATGATCGGGCACCGGGGCCCCGACGATGAGGGCTACTACGCCGATTCCGATATCGCGCTGGGCTATCAGCGGCTGGCGATCATTGACCTTTCGGCGGGCGGGCATCAGCCGATGCAATCCGCGGACGGCCGCTACTGGATGGTCTTCAACGGCGAAATATACAACTACCAGGAGCTTGGGCAGGAATTGCGGCAGCAGGGGGTGACCCTGCGGTCGAGCTCAGATTCCGAGGTCCTGCTGGAGACGTACGCCAGGACCGGCCGCGATGTGGTGCACAGGCTCCGGGGGATGTTCGCGTTCGCGATCTGGGACACCAAGTCCCGGGAGCTGTTCTGCGCCAGGGACCCGTTCGGCATCAAGCCGTTCTGCTACGCGATCGAGGAAGGGCCGGGCGGCGGGCGGCGGCTGCGGTTCGCCTCCGAGCGGAAGGCCCTGGCCGGGGCAGGCGGGCCAGCCGCGGTCGACCCGGTTGCCGTCCGCCAGTACCTGGCCTTCCAGTACGTGCCGCCGCCGCGGGCAATGGCCCCGCCGGCCCGGGTGCTGCCGCCGGGCCATGTCCTGACGGTCCGGCCGGGCGGCCGCGTGGACGCGGCCCGGTACTGGCGGGCGGAGCTGCACCCGGTGCGCCACCGGCGGCCGGGCACGGCTGCGGGGATCCTCACGGCCCTGCGCGACTCGGTCGCCGTCCACCTGCGCAGCGACGCGCCGCTGGGCGCGTTCCTGTCGGGCGGGATCGATTCGGCAGCGATCTGCGCGCTGGCCGCCGAGCACCGGCCCGACCTGCTCACCTTCACCGTCGGATTCGAGCGCGCCGGGTACAGCGAGATCGATCGGGCGCAGCAGACCGCAGCCGCCCTCGGGGTCAAGTCGCTGCCCTACGTCATCACCGCGCAGGAGTTCTTCGCCTGCCTGCCGCGGATCGTCTGGCAGCTGGATGATCCGGTCGCCGATGCCGCCGCGGTCCCGCTCTGGTTCGTCGCCAGGGAGGCGAGCAGGCACGTCAAGGTCGTGCTCTCGGGCGAGGGCTCGGACGAGCTGTTCGGCGGCTATCAGGGGTACCGGCAGGCCGGCCTGGTCCGGGCGGGCCAGCGGCTGCCGGGGTGGGCGCAGGCCCCGCTGCGGCGGGCGGCCCCGCCCCCCCCGCCCCGGGTGGAGGGCGAAGGCGTTCTGGGACGCGCCGCCGCCCCCCCGGGGCGGCAGTACATCGGCAACGCGCACGTGTACTCCGGCGGCCAGGCGGCTGGCATCGCCGGGCCCGCGCTGGCCCGCGCCGCGGCCGGGGCAGGCCCGCAGGACGTCACGGCGGCCGCGTTCCGGCAG
>JAIRTY010000689.1 GCA_031254715.1 Nocardiopsaceae bacterium
CGGGGGATGGGCGGCAGCGGCCGGCCGGCCGGCCCCGGGGGCAGGGACGCCGCACCGGGTAACGGCCGTGCTGCTGCGCGACGCCCCGGTGCTGTCGCGCCCCATGTTCGAGGGCCCGGCGGAGCCGATGGTGCTGGCACGGTGGGTAGCGCCGGACGGCACCGCCCGCACCGGCATGGTCTACGCGCGAGGCGGGACACCGGCCGGTCAGACGGTCGAGACCTGGATCAATGCCTCCGGCAAGCGGGTCAGCGCGCCGCCGTCGGCCAGGGACAAGGCCATCGGCGAGACGCTGCTGGCGATGCTCGTCGTGTTCGCGGTGGGCCTGGTGCTGACCGGCGTCGGCCTGGCCGGGCACCGGCTGATCGAGCGGCGCCGGCTTGCGGCATGGGACGTGAGCTGGTCCGCCACCGGCCCGCAATGGACCGGCCGCCGCTGACGCCTCGCCGATGATCAAACGATCGGGTCACACCTGACTGCACCGGTCGTTTGATCATCAGCTACAAGCCCGTGGCTCGGCGGCGGGCCCTCGCGAGCGTCGCGGTATCGTGCAGCGACCGCAGCGAGGGGAAGGTGCGATGCCGCCCACCGGAATCCTTGACCTCTTCCGGCTCGATGGCCGGGTGGCGCTGGTCACCGGCGCCTCGTCGGGCCTGGGGGTCGCCTTCGCGCAGGCACTGGCCGAGGCCGGCGCGGACGTGGCGCTGGCCGCCCGCCGGGCTGACCGGCTGGCCGAGACGGCCGCGCTGGTGACCAAGGCCGGCCGGCGGCAGGTCACGGTGGTGACCGATGTCGCCTCGCCGGAAGACTGCCAGCGGGCCGCCGAGGCCGCCATGGCGGAATTCGGGCGCATCGACATCCTGGTGAACAACGCCGGCATCGGCACGGCAGTCCCGGCCAGCCGCGAGCAGCCGGAACAGTTCCGGCAGGTCATCGACATCAACCTGAACGGGGCCTACTGGATGGCGCAGGCCTGCGGCAAGCTCATGCGTCCGGGCAGCACGATCATCAACATCAGCAGCGTGCTCGGGGTGGCCACCGCCGGGCTGCCGCAGGCCGCCTACTCGGCGAGCAAGGCCGGGCTGATGGGCCTGACCCGGGACCTGGCCCAGCAGTGGACCGGCCGCAAGGGAATCAGGGTGAACGCGGTCGCGCCCGGCTTCTTCGAGTCGGAGATGACCGACCAGTACCAGCCGGGCTATCTGGACGCCTTGCGGGCCAGGATCCTCGCTGGCGGGCCGGGGGACCCGCGCCAGCTCGCCGCCACGCTGGTGTGGCTGGCAAGCGATGCGGCGGGCTATATCACCGGCCAGACGATCATCGTCGACGGCGGTTTCACGATTACCTGATCCGGGCGCCGCCGGGCGCTCCCGGCGCTTCCGGCCGGTTCGCGGCGCTTCCGGCCGGCTAGAGACTGCGGTCGCGGGCCTGCCAGTGCTCTTCCAGGTTGCGGACGAGTGCCGGGCTGAGATGGCAGCGCACCTGTTCCCTGGCATAGGTGGCCATGTACTCCCGGAACGTCTCCAGCGGCTCCTGGCCCACCCGGAGGGTGCGGCGGTTGGCGGCCGCGTTCACCAGCCCGGAGCTGGTCAGGGCCTCGACCCGGGCGGCCACGGCCTGATCCATCTCGGCCGGCTCCACCACCTCGTCGCACAGCAGCGCCGCATCCGGCTCGCCCGCGGTCCACCCCCGGCCGGACAGGATCGCCTGCCGGGCCGCCCGGTCGCCGACGAACCTGGGCAGCCGCAGGTTGGACGCCCCGGGAATGATCCCTTCCCGGCGGGCGGGCAGGAACAGCCGCGCTCCCCGGCCTGCGATCACGTGGTCCGCCACGTGCAGCAGCTGGCAGGCGCCGCCGATCGCGAACTCCTCCACCGCGGCGATCCACAGCTTCTCGATCGTGTCCGGCTCGATGCCGGCGGGCCCGGGGCCACGGCTGCCGCCACCGGTGCTGCCGCCGCCGGGGAGGACGCCCCGGTAGATCTTGTTCACGTACCCCATGTCGCGCACCAGGTAGAACAGGTAGTCGATGCGCCCGTGGTACAGGTGAGTGAGATTGATGCCGGACCCGAACACCCGCCTGCCGCGGTACCGCGGATGCTCGACCACGCCGCCGCGGAACACGCCGACCTCGATCGCCGGGTCGAGCAGGATCAGGTCCACAGCGGCCTCGGTCGCGCCGAGCGTGGTGGCGTCCTCGGCGTTCAGGTGCCTGGGGTTGCTCAGCTCCAGCACGCCGGCCCGGCCCCGGCGGGTCACCCGGACCGGCCCGAGGCTGACGGTGCCTGCCGCCTGCAGTTCCCCGAGCCGCTCCAGTGCCGCGGGCGTGGGCAGGAGCATCGCCGTGATCAGGTGCCGACCGGCGCGCGGCAGTGCCAGCAGGTGGGCGAGCAGCAGGCCGGTGGCGAGCTCGGCCCCTTCCTTGTCCGCCAGCGCCCGCGCCCGTTCGGCCGCCATCTCAGCCGGCGACGGCGCCAGGCCGGGGACCCGTGCCGCCGCGGCGTCCACCAGCTCGTAGAGCCGGAGCGGCTTGGTGAAGCCGCTGGTGAGGGTGTCGTAGAGGGCCGCCGCGTGCGAGCGCAGGAACCGGTCCCTGGCGCCGTGCAGCGCCGCGGCGATGGCTTTCCCGGCTGCGGCCTGGGCGGACGTGCGGGCGGGCGGAACCGGCAGCTGGCTGGTCAGCGCCTGGCCGCGGGCGAGGAACCGGCTGAGGCCGGCCGCCGCGGCCGGGAACGAGTCGGGCGGGGCCGCCGCGGTCAGGAACGAGGCGAGCCGGATCGCCGGGGCCTGCGCCTGAGCGGCCGGGGGTTCCGCCTCAGCAGGCGGGGCCGGTGCCCCA
>JAIRTY010000728.1 GCA_031254715.1 Nocardiopsaceae bacterium
TGCTCTTCCGATCTCCGAGATCTGCGGCGACCTGGACCGGGTGGCGGCCGGCGGCGGCCCGGACGTGCCGGTGCACGTGGACGGGGCCTCGGGCGGGTTCGTCGCCCCGTTCCTGCAGCCGGACCTGGCCTGGGACTTCCGGGTGCCGCGGGTGGCGTCCATCAACGCCTCCGGCCACAAGTACGGGCTGGTCTACCCGGGCGTGGGCTGGGTCGTCTGGCGGGACGCGGCGGCGCTGCCGGAGGACCTGGTGTTCCGGGTCAACTACCTGGGCGGCGAGATGCCGACCTTCGCGCTGAACTTCTCCCGGCCGGGCGCGCACGTCGCCGCCCAGTACTACAACTTCCTGCGGCTGGGCTTCGAGGGGTACCGGCGGGTGCAGGCGGCCTGCCAGCAGGTGGCCAGGCACCTGTCCGGGCAGATCGCCGCGATGGGGCCGTTCGAGCTGCTCACCGACGGCAGCGAGCTGCCGGTGTTCGCGTTCCGGCTGACGGACCCCGACCCCGGGTTCAGCGTGTTCGACCTGTCCGAGCGGCTGCGCGAGCGCGGCTGGCTGGTGCCCGCTTACACGTTCCCGCCGGACCTGACCGGTACCGCCGTGATGCGGATCGTGGTGCGGAACGGCTTCAGCATGGACCTGGCCGAACTGCTGCTCGCCGATATCCGCCGCCACGCCCGGGCGCTCGCCGCTCACCCGCGCGCGCACGCGCCGCTCGTGCCTCCCGCCCACCGCCAGTCCTTCGCCCATTAGCCGTCCGCGCGGGGTGCCGATTATCCCTGCGAACGGTCTGGCTCGGGCTGACTGCCGCCGGGCACGACCAGGCCGGTTTCGTAGGCGGTGACGACGGCCTGGGTCCGGTCCCGCAGTCCCAGCTTGGCCAGCATCCGGCTGACGTGCGTCTTCACGGTCTCCTCGGTGACCACCAGCCGGGCCGCTATCTCCGGGTTGGACAGGCCCTGCGCGACCAGCCGCAGCACCTGCGTCTCGCGCGGGGTGAGCGTCGCGAGCGGGGCCGGGGGCGGCGCCGGCGCGGCCGGGCGCTGCCGGGCGAACTCGCTGATGAGACGGCGCGTAACGGCCGGGGCGAGCAGGGCCTCGCCCGCCGCGATCACCCGGACCGCGTCGAACAATCGTTCCGCGGTGACGTCCTTGAGCAGGAAACCGCTGGCCCCGGCGCGCAGCGCGTCGTAAACGTACTCATCCAGGTCGAACGTGGTGAGGATGAGGATCCGCGGCCCGCCTGGGCCGTCGCCGGCGAGCTGGCGGGTGGCCTCGATGCCGTCGGTGCCGGGCATCCGGACGTCCATGAGGGCCACGTCCGGCCGCAGTTCCCGGCACAGCCGCACCGCTTCCGCCCCGTCGGCGGCGGTGCCGGCCACCGTGAAGTCCGGCTGGGTACCGAGCAGCTCGGCGAATCCGGCCCTGACCACCTGATGGTCGTCGGCCACGACAACCCGGATCGCGGGCTGCCCGCCGGTCACCGCGGCACCGGGTGGCTGGCCGCCGTTCATCGGCTGGTCTCGCTATTGCCTGGCAGGGTCGCGGCCACCAGGAAGCCGCCGCCGGGGGCCGGCCCGGTGCGCAGGTCACCGCCCACCGCGGCGGCCCGCTCGCGCATGCCGGTCAGGCCGAGCCCGCCGGTGGGCCGCCCGGGCGGGCCCGGCCCGTTGTCGCGGATCAGCAGCTCCAGGCCATCGCCGGTGTAGTGAAGTTCCACGTCGACAGCGGCACCGGGGGCGTGCCGCCGGGCGTTGGTGAGGGCTTCCTGGACGATGCGGTACGCAGCGAGCTCCACGCCCGGGTCGAGCGCGGCCGGGGCCCCGCGCAGGATGAGCCGCGCGGCCGAGCCGCCCGCGTCCCTGGCGGTGTCGAGCAGCTCGTTCAGTTCCCGCAGCCCTGGCTGCGGCTGCCGCTGCGCCGCCGGCGGCCCAGGCGCGGCGGCCTGGGCGTCCTCCCGCAGCACGCCGAGCAGCCGCCGCATCTCGGTCAGCGCGGTCCTGGCGGTGTCGCCGATGGCCGACAGCCGCTGCGCGCCGGCCGCGGGCATCCCTGGCGTGGCCAGCCGGGCGGTCTCCGCCTGAACCGAGATCATCGAGATGTGGTGCGCCACCACGTCGTGCAGCTCGCGGGCGATGCGGGCGCGTTCCCCGCGGGCGGTGTGCTCCACCAGGCCGGCGGCGATGGCCTGCCGGGTGTCCGCCAGCGTCTCGGAGCGGGCCCGCTGGGCGATTCCCGCCCAGGCCGCGACGGGCGCGAGAGCCGCCAGCAGCAGGGTGAGGACGCCGGTCTCCGAGCCCCGCGGGCCGGCCAGCGCCAGCACCAGGAACGGCATGGCGAGGACGGCCGCGAGCACCGGCGGGCCCCGGCGGCCCAGCAGGTACAGGGCGATCAGCTCCGCGGCCAGGCCGGCCACCGTCAGTGCCTGGAACGCCGCCAGTGCCAGCACGCCAGCCACGGTCACGGTCACCGCCGCCGCGGCCGGGCGGAGGAAGGCCAGCGGCAGCGTGGTGGCCAGGCACAGCAGGCCTAGCAGGACCGCGGATTGCGGGCTCATGAAGGTGCTGGGGGCCAGGTGCGGAGCCGCACCCGGGGTCACGGACTGGCTGGCCGAATGGGTCAGGCCCAGCGGCCCGACGGAGCTCAGGTCGACACCGGCCCGCACGGCCAGCTCGGTGACCGCCAGCAGCGCGAGCACCACCCCGGCCACCGCTGGCGCGCGCCGGCCAGCGGTCAGCCGCAGGGCGGCGCCCCGCCAGCCCGCCTGCCCGTCACCTGCCCAGCTCACGTATGCCATTGTGGCCGCCGGGCGGGCGTGCTGGCGTCCCCCCGGGCAGCGATAGCACCGTCCCCCGCAAGAGGGACCCGGCGGCGCGCTCCCCCGCGCCAGCGACGGCGAAGACCGCTCCGCGGCGTGACGACCTGGCCCCCGCCGTTTCCCTAGCCTGCCTGCTATGGAAGCCACCATCGAAGTGGCCGGGCTGCGCAAGCGGTTCGGGCCGGCCCTGGCACTGGACGGCATGACGTTCACCGTCCGGCCAGGGCAGATCACCGGCTTCGTCGGGCCCAACGGCGCGGGGAAGTCCACCACCATGCGGGTGATCCTGGGTCTGGATGCACCGGACGAGGGACATGCCCTGATCGGCGGGAAACCGTACCGGAAGCTGCGGCACCCGCTCAGCCACGTCGGCGCGCTGCTGGACGCCGCGGCGCTGCAGCCGAGCCGCAGCGCCCGCAATCACCTGCTGTGGCTCGCTCACTCCCAGGGCCTGACGGCGAAGCGGGCGGACGCGGTGATCGAGCAGGCCGGGCTGCGGGCGGTCGCCCGGCGCCGGGCCGGGGGCTATTCGCTCGGGATGCGGCAGCGGCTGGGCATCGCCGCCGCCATGCTGGGCGACCCCCCGGTACTGATGTTCGATGAGCCATTCAACGGCATGGACCCGGAGGGGATCGTCTGGATGCGCGGCTTCCTGCGGTCGCTGGCCGGCGAGGGCCGGGCGGTGCTGGTGTCCAGCCACCTGATGGGCGAGCTGGAAGACACCGCCGACCACCTGGTGGTGGCGGGCCGCGGCACGGTGATCGCCGACACCAGCGTGGCAGCGCTGGTGTCGGCCGCGTCCGGGGACCGGGTCGGCCTGCGGACCAGTGCCCGGACCGAGGCGATGACGGTGCTGGCGCACGCGGGGGCCACCGTCACCGCCACCGGGCGGGACACGCTGACCGTCGCCGGGCTGACCCCGGAGCAGATCATCGAGCTGCTGGGCGGCAGCGCCGTGCCGTTCTCGGAGGTCTCGGCGCACCGGGCGACCCTGGAAGAGGCCTACATGGAACTCACCCGCGACGCGGCTGAATTCCGGGCGGGGGGTCCGGGCCATCGGGGTCCGGGGTGTCCCCGGGCAGCGCCGTGCTCCCCCGGGCCAGCAGGGCGGGCCGCCCCGGCCGGCGAGGAGGCGGCGCGATGACCACCATCACCCCCTACCGCCCGGCGGTCCAGGCCGGCCGGGACGGCTTCGGGCAGCTGCTGCGGGCCGAGTGGACCAAGTTCCGGACCGTCCGCGGCTGGCTCATCGGCCTGGGCGTGGCGGCGGTCGTGACGGTCCTGCTGGGAGTGCTGACCGGCGGGAGCAACGACATCGCCTGTGCCACCGGCCCGGGCTCCCCGGTCAAGCACGGCCGGGCCTGCCTGCCTCCCCCGCCGCCGACGGCACCGGGCGGGCAGCCGGTGCGCGACGCGTTTTACTTCGTGCACCAGCCGCTGGCCGGCAACGGCAGCCTCACCGCCCGGGTGACCTCGCTCACCGGCCGGTACGCCGCCGGCCAGGGTCCGTACCCGCAGCTGACGACCCCGGGCCTGCAGCCGTGGTCCAAGGGCGGCATCATCATCAAGACGGGCACGAAGCCGGGCTCGCGGTACGCGGCGATGCTGGTCACCGGCAGCCACGGGGTCCGGATGCAGGACAACTTCACCCAGGACAGCGCCGGCCTGCCCGGCCTCGTTTCCGCGGTCTCGCCCCGCTGGCTGCGGCTGACCCGCGACGGCGACACGATCACCGGTTACGATTCCGCCGACGGTGCCCACTGGAACCTGGTGGGGACCGCGCATCTCACGGGGCTGCCCGCCACCGTCCAGGCAGGGCTGTTCGCGGCCTCCCCGGACCACACCGTGATCAACCAGAACTTCGGCGGCGGGGAGTCCGGAACCTCGGATCCCAGCCAGGCCACCGCCGTCCTCGACCGGGTGAGCCTGGCGGGCTCGGCCGGCGGCGCCTGGACGGGAACCCAGGTGGGCGGAGGGGCCGCAGCCGCGGCGCCGGGCCGGTTCCAGCGGGCCGGGGATGCGTTCACGGTGACCGGTTCTGGCGACATCGCGCCGGTCCCGCCGGGTGACGGCAACGGGCTGGGCCCGAACATCACGATCGAGCGGAACCTGGCGGGCGCGTTCGCCGGGCTGATCGCGATCGCGGTGGTGGCGGCGTTGTTCATCACCGCCGAGTACCGGCGGGGCCTGATCCGCACCACGCTGACCGCGAGCCCGCGGCGGGGCCGCGTGCTGGCGGCGAAGGCGATCGTGGTGGCCGCGGTCACGTTCATGGCGGGGCTGGCCGCCGCCGTCGTCGCGGTGGCGGCGGGTAACCACCTGGCCGCCGCGAAAGGCTTCTACCTGTACCCGGTGACCGGGCTGACCGAGGTCCGCGTCGTGGCCGGGACGGCGGCCCTGCTCGCGGTGGGTGCCGTGTTCGCCCTCGGCATGGGCGCCCTGCTGCGGCGGAGCGCGGTCGCGGTCACCGCGGTCATCGTGGCGATCGTGCTCCCCTACATCCTCGTCGTGGCCTCGATACTGCCGGTGGGGACGGCGGACTGGGTGCTGCGGCTCACCCCGGCCGCCGGCTTCGCCATCCAGCAGAGCGTCCCCGCCTACCCGCAGGTCTACGGCTTGTACACGCCGAACGGCGGGTTCTTCCCGCTCTCGCCCTGGGCCGGGTTCGCGGTCCTGTGCGCCTGGGCCGCTGCCGCCCTGGGGCTGGCCGCCTACCGGCTCCGGCGGCGGGACGCGTGAGCCAGGCAGCGGCGGCCGGGCAGGTACGCCTGCCCGGCCGCCCGGCCGGAGCGCTGGCAGGCCTGCGGGCGTGCCTGCGCGCCGAATGGACCAAGACCCGTACCGTGGCAGGGCCGGCCTGGCTGCTCGCGGCAACCGCAGGGATGACCGTGGCGGTCAGCGTGGCCGTCATCGCGGCGGTCCGCTGCCCGGCCGGGATGGCGTGCCCGGTTGACCCCGGCAGGCTCAGCCTCACCGGGGTCCAGCTCGGCCAGGCCATGGTCGCCATCCTGGGCGTGCTGACGATCAGCTCCGAGTACAGCACCGGCATGATGCGCACCACGCTCACCGCGATGCCGCGTCGATCACTGGTGCTGGCGGCCAAGGCGGCCGTGCTCACCGGCGAGGTGATCATGGCCGCCGCCGTAGGGGTGCTGGGATCGGTGCTGGCCGGGCGGCTGATCATGCCTGGCCACGGGTTCACGGCCGCCCGCGGTTTCGCACCGCTGTCGCTGGCCAGCGGGCCGGTGCTGCGGGCCGCCTGCGGCTCGGTGCTCTACCTGGCCCTGATCGCCCTGCTCAGCCTCGGCATCGCGGCGCTGGTGCGGGACGCGGCGACCGCCACCGGGATCGTGCTCGGCCTGCTCTATCTCGCGCCGGTCGCCGCCGGCTTCATCACCAATCACCACTGGCACAATCGCGTCCAGCGGTACTCGCCTATGCCGGCCGGGCTGGCCATCCAGGCCACCAGGCACCTGGCCAGCCTGCCCATCACCCCGTGGGGTGGCCTCGGCGTGCTCGCCGCCTGGGCGGCCGCTGCGCTGCTGGCCGGGGGCCTGCTGCTCCGCCTCCGTGACGCCTGACCGGCTCCGGCGGCGGCCGCACGCACACCGGGTTGACCGCCCCGAGCCCAGATGCTGAAGTCGCCAGGTGAGCAGCTTCCGCGCCAACCGGCAGCACTGGAACTCGATCAGCCGCGCCTACCAGGCGGAGCACGACCCGCAGATCGGCGCCTCGCCCAGGCTGTGGGGCATGTACGCCATCCCCGACGCCCGCCTGCACGCCCTCGGCGAGGTCGCCGGCCGCCGCGTGCTCGAGCTGGGCTGCGGCGCGGGCCAGTGGTCCAGGTCGCTGGCCGCCGAGGGCGCGATCGTGGTGGGGCTCGACCTGTCCGACGCGCAGCTCGCGGCGGCGGCCAGCGCGATGGGGGCTGCCCGCTTCCCGCTGGTGCAGGCCGCCGCCGAGCAGATCCCGTTCGCGCCCGGCAGCTTCGACCTGGTGTTCTGCGATCACGGCGGGCTGAGCTGGGCGCCGCCGCAGCTGGCGGTCCCGGAAGCGGCCCGGGTGCTGCGCCGCGGCGGCCGCCTGGTGTTCAACGCCACCAGCCCCTGGTTCGAGGTCTGCTACGACAGCGGCAGCGACCGGGTAACCGCCGGGCTCCGGCAGGACTACTTCGGGCTGGGCGCCATCGCCGAAGACCACGGCGCGACCAGCTACCAGCTCACCTACGGCGGCTGCATCAGGCTGCTGCGCGGCGCGGGGCTGGTGATCGACGACCTCATCGAGCCGCGGCCCGGCCCCGGGATGCGCAACGGTTACGCGCGGACCGACCCGCCGGACTGGGCGTCCCGCTGGCCCGCCGAGATGCTCTGGATCGCCCGCAAGGAGTAACCCCGTCGCCATGCCGGCAGCCGCAGCCGGAAGGGCTGGCCAGGGTACCAGGCGGCGGTCAGGCACAGCGCGATCACCGCGGCCAGCGTCCCGAGCCGGACCGCGGGCACTCCTGCCAGCATGGACCAGCGGGTGACCAGGTACAGCCAGTGGATCCGGGGGCCGGGAATGCCGGGCACGGAGTAGAAGGTGGCGGCCGTCAGCCGGGCCAGCACCGGCCAGTCCAGCCTGCTGCCCGCTGGCAGCGCGAGCAGGCACAGCAGCATCGCGTCGTACCAGGGCCGCTGATAGGGCCAGGTGAGCAGCCACGCGAGCGAGAGGATGAGGGCAGGCCTGACCGCGGGCAG
>JAIRTY010000736.1 GCA_031254715.1 Nocardiopsaceae bacterium
GTCACTGACGCGCACATCGGCGCCGCCCTCGACGAGCTGCTGAACACCCGCAACCAGCTCACCCGGGTGCTGCTGGGCGGCCGCCCCGCCACCGACCACCTGGTGACCGGCGCCGACGCGGTGATCCGCAACCCGGCCGGACTGGCCGGCTGGCCCGCCCGCAGGTTATCCCCAGCCCGACCACCGGCCGGGCCGGGGCGCGAGGGCGCTACCGGCGCGGCGGGATGAGCCCCGGGCACGTCTGCGATATCCTCTTTCGTCGCAAATAGGCTGATCGCCGATTCCACATCGCCGGTTCCAGTACGGAGGCTCACCACCGTGGCGCGCGTACCGGAACTGATGCGGAACCCGGAGCCTGCGAAGGCCGGGGGCAGGCCTCTCGAAGCCAAGCCTGTCCGTCCGGGACGGGCAGCCGGCGCCGTTGCCCGCGACGGCCGCGAGGTCCACCACGCCATCGAGACGGTCCTGGCCGCGCCGGAGGAGTCGCGCGAGGTCGCGCGACGGGCGTACGAAGCGGTGCGCGATCAGCTTGTCGCCGCCGAGCTGGACCTGATGCCGGTGGACCGGCTCCGGGAACTCATCCGGGCGCGGGTCACGTTCGCCCCCGTCAGGGACGCTGGTACCGAGACGGTCGGCCAGCTCCTCGCGGCTGGCTTAACAGCCCTCAGGAGCATTCCCGGGGTACGCCGGAGGACCGCCAAGCGGATCATGGCCGCCGCCTGGCAGATGCGGGAGTCCGTCGCCGGCAGCACCCGCGTCCGCATCGACCCGGACGCCCGGACCCCCGAGCAGACCGCGCTCATCGCCGCCCTGCGCCGCTACGAGCGCAGCCGGTCCCTGCTGAAGGGCCCGGACCTGAGCCCGCTGGCGAGCGAGATCGGGCGCCGCCTCGACCCCGCGGCCCGTGGCGCGAGCCGCCGGAAAATGATCTTCACGTTCTCCAAGGAGAAGAAGCAGGAAGCCCGCGATGCCCTCGCCCAGCTGGACGCCATCCTCAGTTCCAGGCCCGTCACCGTCGCGCGCAAGCGCCTGACGCGGGCTGAGTCTGAACTGGACAGGGCCAGGAAGGCGCCGGGCGCGACCCGGCTGTGGAACGATTACCTCGCCCGCCCGGTCGCCTACAACGGCCTGCTGATCGAGGTTGCCGAACTCGACGCGGCCAGCGATGCCAGCCAGGGCTTCCTTCCCGCCGACATCGCCGAGCAGGTCCGCGTACTGCCGCTCGACCGGTCGCTGCTCAAGACATCGCTGCGCGGCTACCAGGCGTTCGGCGCGAAGTTTGCGCTGGTTCAGGAGCGCGTGATCCTCGGCGACGAGATGGGCCTGGGCAAGACGATGCAGTCACTCGCCGCGATGTGCCATCTGACGGCCAAGGGCGCGACCCACTTCCTGGTCGTCTGCCCGGCGAGCGTGGTCATCAACTGGACGCGCGAGATTGAGCGGCACACACAACTGGCTGCCCGCCGCCTCCATGTGCCGGGCAAGCAGCGGGAGGCGGCCGCGCAGGAGTGGGCGGCCAAGGGCGGCGTTGCGGTCACGACGTTCGAGGCGCTGCGCACCATGCCGGAGAACCTCGACGTCTCGGTGGCCATGATGGTCGTGGACGAGGCGCATTACGCGAAGAATCCGGACGCGCTGCGGACGCAGGCGGTCAGTGAGTGGGCGGGGCGCTGCAGGCGGGTGCTGTTCCTGACGGGGACGCCGATGGAGAACAGGGTGGCGGAGTTCCGGGTGCTGGTCGGGCATCTGCGCCCGGAGGTCGCCGAGAACCTGGACCTCACCGACGGGGCACTGGACGGCACCAGGTTCCGGGAGGCGGTAGCGCCGGTCTACCTGCGGCGTAACCAGGAAGACGTGCTCAGCGAACTGCCGCCGCGGCTGGAGACGCAGGAATGGGTGGCGCTCGAGGGACCGGCGCTGCGGGCATACCGGAAGGCGGTCCTCGCGGGTAATTTTATGGCGATGCGGCGGATGGCGTTCGAGCCGGGGACGGCGAAGGGATCGCAGAAGCTCCGGCGCCTGGCGGAGATCGTCGGCGAGGCCGCGGATGGCGGGCGCAAGGTCGTGGTGTTCTCGTACTTCCGCAGTGTGCTGGAGACGGTGACAGCGGTGCTGAACTCCGATCGTGGCGGCATCCCGGGAATGCTTGTCGTCGGCCCGCTGACCGGAGGCATCCCGCCCGCTGACCGCCAGGCCATGGTGGACGAGTTCACCGCCGCCAAGGGTTCAGCGGTGCTGGTCTCGCAGATCCAGGCGGGCGGCGTCGGCCTGAACATCCAGGCCGCGTCGGTGATCATCATCGCTGAGCCGCAACTGACGCCGTCGATGGAGGAGCAGGCGATCGCCCGGGCGCACCGCATGGGCCAGGTGCGCCCCGTGGACGTGCACCGGCTGCTGTGTGAGGACAGCGTCGACCAGCGCATCCTCGAGCTGCTGGCTGATAAGCGCGAGGCGTTCAACGAGTACGCGCGCCGCAGCGACATGGCGAACGCGACGCCGGACGCGGTAGATACGGGTGCCGAGACCGAACTGCGGCGCCGGATCGTGACCGCGGAGCGCAGGCGGCTCAAGGCGGCGTGACCCCGCGGACATTCTCGAGCCGCTGTCCCGCTGCCGCAGCGGCTGGACAGGCCCTAACCAGCCTGCGCGGCGCGCAGCCGCCGGAGGGCCGCCAGCTCGGCGGCGGTCGGCGGCGGCAGGATCTGCAGCTCCGGCGAGACTGCCAGCGGCCAGCCGGTCCTGGCGCGGACGCCGGGCACCTCGACCCCCGGGTACACGCCGGTCAGTGTCAGCTCGCAGGTCTCCGGGTCAGGCTCGAGCACGCCGAGGTCGGTGATCACCCGCTGCGGGCCCGCCCCGGTGAGACCCAGCCGCTCCCGGCCCCCTGGCCCGTCGCCGTAGCCGACCGAGGTGACGAAGTCCACCCGCTCCACGAACGAGCGGGTGGACTGCCGGACCACCACGATCACCTCCCGGCAGCAGGCGGCGATCTCCGGTGCGCCGCCCGCGCCGGGCAGCCGCACCTTCGGCGTGCCGTACGACGAGCCGACCACGGTGGTGTTGATGTTGCAGAACCGGTCGATCTGGGCGGCGCCGAGGAACCCGACGTGGATACGGCCGGGCTGGAGCCAGTAGTTGAAGATCTCCGGCACGCTGACCACCGCGTCCGCGGTCTCGGCCAGCACGCTGTCGCCGATGGACAGCGGCAGCCGCCCCGGCTTGGCCCCGATGGTGCCGGACTCGTAGATCAGCACCAGGTTGGGCGCGTGGGTGGCCCGCGCCAGGTTGGCGGCCCCGCTCGGCAGCCCGATCCCGACGAAGCAGGTCATCCCGTCGCGCAGGGCGCGGGCGGCACAGGCCGTCATCATCTCGTCCGCGGTGTAGGGCACGCCCTGCCCCCCGCCGGGAGCGGCAGCATTCATGCCCCGGCCCCGGCGGGCCGCAGCACAGCGGTCTCCAGCCAGCAGCTGAACGCCTCCCGGTCCCGGCTGATCGCATCCCATGACAGGTAGTAGTCGTTGTCACGGAGCGTGTACCCGAGGGCGTACGACGGGTGGGCGCCGCCGGGCACGTGAGCCACGAGCGTCACGGCCCAGGACGGGAGCACCACCGCGCCCGGGCGCGGTTCGAGCTCGTCCACGATCTCTTCCACCGTGACCACCGAGCGCTCCGAGGCCAGCACGGCTTCCTTCTGGATCCCGGTGATCCCCCAGAGCTGGACGTTGCCGGCACGGTCGGCGCGCTGCGCGTGGATGACGGCGACGTCGGGCCGGAGCGCCGCCACCGCTGTCAGCGTCTCGCCGGTGAACGGGCAGGTGATCGGGCGGACGGCGGGGGTGCCGTCCAGCCCGGGCAGGGCCTCGAGGCCGGTGCCGCGGTAACCGCGCAGGACCGCGAACGGGAGGCCGGCCGCCCCGGCCGCGTACCGGTTCGCCATCCCGGCGTGGCTGTGCTCCTCGATCTGGAGCGGCACCGGCCAGCCGTTCTCGACCGCGTCCCGGAACCGGTGCAGCGACCCCACGCCCGGGTTACCGCCCCACGAGAAGACCAGCCTGCTGGCGCACCCGGCCCCGATCAGCTGGTCATAGATCAGGTCCGGGGTCATCCGGATCAGGGTGAGGTCACGTCGGCGCTGCCTGATCACCTCATGGCCCGCCGCGTTCGGGATCAGGTGCGTGAACCCCTCCATGGCGACCGAGTCGCCGTCGTGGATGGCCTCGGCCACGGCGTCAGCGAGTGACACGATCTCTGCCATGTTCCCTGCCCCTTTTCCGGTGCCGGCGGCTCCGGCCGGTGCCGGCGCCAGCCGGGCAGGCCGCTGCCCCGCGGATCGCCGCGGGGCAGCAGGAGTGCGGTTCGCCCGCTGGGTTACTTGGTGAAGTACCAGTACTCGGGGGTGAACGCGTAATCGGGGTTGAACGTGACGCCGTGCAGCTTCGAGTTCACCGCCTG
>JAIRTY010000770.1 GCA_031254715.1 Nocardiopsaceae bacterium
CGCTCTTCCGATCTCACGATGTCGTCCCGCGCCGGGCCGGGCACGCCGCCGGCCTCGCGGGCCAGCCAGCCGGCCGCGTGCTCGCGGAACCGCTCGCTGGTCCAGTCCTCCCGGCTGGCCGCGACCAGCTGGAGACCATCGCCGAGGTAACCGGCCGCCCGCAGCTCAGCGAGGCCGGGTAGCAGGTAACGGCCGGTGAGGTCGCCGGTGGCGCCGAAGATCGCTAGTCGCTTGATCATCCTGCTGGCTCCAGCCCGTCGCGGGACGTCGGGGAACGGGTCAGAACGTGATGAGTGGCTTGACCACGTTGTCCAGCTTCTTGTCCATCACCTCGAACGCCCGTTCCATGTCGTCGAAGGCGAAGGTGTGGGTGGTCATCCGGGTGGGATCGACCCGGCCGTAGGCAAGCACCCGCAGCAGCCGCTCCATCCGTGCCCGGCCGCCCGGGCACAGCCCGGTCGCGATCGTCTTGTCCGCCATCCCGACGCCCCACCCGGCGCGCGGGATGCGCACGAACTCTCCCTCGCCGAAGTACCCGACGTTGGAGACGGTGCCGCCGGGCTTGGTCACCTTGATCGCGTGCTGGAACGTGACCTCGGAGCCGAGCGCCTCGATGGCGGTGTCGACCCCGTCGCCCCCGGTCAGGTCCATGATGCGGCCGGCAACGTCTTCCCTGGCGAAGTCCACGATCTCGTCCGCTCCGTAGCTGCGGGCGAGTTCCTGCCGCTCCGGTGCCGCCTCGACCCCGACGATCAGGCCCGCCCCGCGGAGCTTGGCTCCGGCCGTGGCCATCAGGCCCACCGGGCCCTGCGCGATCACCGCCACCGTCCCGCCGATCGGGATGTTGCCGTGCTCCGCCCCCATGAACCCGGTCGAGAGCATGTCACAGCAGTAGACCGCCATCTCGTCGGGCACGCTGCCGGGAATCTTGGCCATGTTGGCGTCGGCCTCGTTCACGTGGAAGTACTCGGCGAAGACCCCGTCCTTGGTGTTCGAGAACTTCCAGCCCCCCAGCGGCGCGCCGGACTGTGACGCGTACCCGTCCTGGGCGGCCGGGTCCCCCCAGTCCGGCGTGATGGCGCCCACCACCACCCGGTCGCCCGGCCGGAAGTGCCTGATCTCGCTGCCGACCTCGTGCACCACCCCGACGGCCTCGTGCCCGAGGGTCAGGTTCTCCCGCTGGCCGATGCCCCCGCCCACCGTGTGGGAGTCGGAGGTGCAGATGAGTGCCCGGGTGGTCCGGATGACCGCGTCGTTCGGCCCTGGTTTCGGCACCGGCTTGTCCGCGAATCCGACGCGGCCGATTTCCCGCATCACAAAGGCCCTCACCGGATCCGCCCCCCGACCAGCCCGATTCGCCCATGATTCACCCGTAAGGCGCTCACGAAGCGTGGTACCCCCAGTGGCATCCGGATAACCAACGGCCCAGGGCCGGTCACCGGGCAGCGCCCGTGCCCCCGGCCGCGAATGAACCAGCCCGAACCTCTGAACCAGCCCGAACCTCGTGTCGTTTCCGTAATTGTCTGGATATTGCCCCAACTAGCCGGCAGGTCCAGGCTTGGCTACGGGTGGCATATCGGAATGGCAGGGCCGGGTGCGAGAGGTTGGACCCGGCCCCTGGACGACAAGGAGTGCCGATGCGAACAGCGAGGTTTGCTGCGGCTACCGCCGCTTTACTGACGGTACTTGCCGGGGCCGGGACGGCCATGGCCCAGCCGGCGGCTGGGCCGGCCGCTGGGACGCTGGTCACGGTCGGCAGCCCGGCGTCACCGTTCTCGCAGAACAAGCAGAACGAGCCGGCCGTCGCGGTCAACGCCAATGATCCCTCGGTCGTCGTGGCCGGCTCCAACGACAACATCGACATGGAGGCGTGCAACGCGGGTGATCCGACCACCTGCCCGTTCACGCCGGGGGTAGGCGTCTCCGGGGTGTACTTCTCGTTTGACGGCGGTCACAACTGGACGCAACCGACGTACTCCGGCTGGAGCGCGCGCGACTGCCTGGGCCCGGCCGCTTGCTCTGCGCACGTCGGGCCGATCGGCACCCTGCCCCACTACTTCGAGAACGGCCTGGTGTCGGACGGGGACCCAGGTCTCGCATTCGGCCCGCGCCCGGGCCCCGACGGCACGTTCTCCTGGTCGAACGGCTCCCGGCTCTACTACTCCAACCTGACCTCGAACTTCGGTGCCACCAAGCGCACCGAGACGTTCAAGGGGTTCGAGGGCATCGCCGTCTCGCGGACCGACAACCCGCAGGCGGCTGCCAGCGGCGACGCGTCGGCATGGCTGAACCCGGTGCTGGTCTCCAAGCAGACCTCGACCACGTTCTCCGACAAGGAGCAGATCTGGGCGGACAACGCGCAGTCCAGCCCGTTTTTCGGCAACGTCTACGTGTGCTGGGCGGACTTCCGCAGCAACAGCCACGGCCATGCGCTCCCGACCCCGCTGCTGGTGGCGCGGTCCACCGATGGCGGCAGCACCTGGACCCAGAAGCAGGTAGGTCCGGCGACTGATAACGGCATCAACGGCCAGCCCGACGGCTGCACCGTCCGGACCGACAGTCACGGCAACCTGTACGTGTTCGGCGTGGGCGTTCGGGGCGGCACGTCGTTCGAGATGATGTACAAGTCCACCGACGGCGGAGCGCACTTCACCGGCCCGGCGCTGCTCTCCAGCGCCGTGGACCCGGGCGTCATCGACCCGGTCATCGGCCGGCCGGTGATGGACGGCGTCGCTGGCGCACGTAACGACCTCGCCTTCGCGCCCAGCGCTGACATCGCCAACGGCGCGCCCACCGGATCGGACGCGACCAACCAGATCGTCCTGACCTGGGCGGACGGCAGGCAGGGAGTCAACAACGAGCAGCTCATGCTGATGTCATCGACCAACGGCGGGGCATCGTTCAGCGGCCCGGGCACCGTGCCGCTGGCCGCTGGCGACCGGCCCTACTACACCGCGCCGGCGATCTCGCCGAACGGTAAGGACGCGTACATCACGTACAACGCGTTCACGACCCCGTTCCGGAACGACACCAGCTCGCCGCGGGGACTGGTGGGCGTGATGCTCCACGCGGACGTGAGCAACGGGACGATCGGCCCGTTCGGCACCGTCGCCCGCGGGGCCACCGGCGACCCGCGCACGTCCGCCCAGAACGACCTCACCGCGGAGTTCCTGGGCGACTACGTGTACACGGCCGCTACCCGCACCGGTGCGGTGGGCGTCTGGAACGACACCCGCAACGGGGCTGACTGCCCGGCGATAGACGCCTGGCGGCAGTCACTGCGAACGGGCCCGGCGCTGCCCAGGCCCGCCCCGCAGGCCGACTGCCCCGCCACCTTCGGCAACAGCGACATCTTCGGCGCGGCGGTCTCCGACCCCACGCCCTGATCCCCGGTCACTGGGGCCCCGCGCGCGGCGCGGGGCCCCAGTGGTCCAGCGCTGCCACCGTCAGGATCACCGCCGCCGCACAGGCATTCCGGGCAGCCGCGACGGCTCAGGAAATGTCAGTGCCGGCCGCTAGAGTCGTTATTGATTTCGAACGGGATGGCACCCAGCCGGCATGGCAGGCAGGGCCAGTCATCGTCCAGCGCGGTCAGGACGGGAGGTGATCGGCATGTGCGAGGGGCGGCAGCCGACCGGACCAGGCGCGGGCGAGGCTGGCAGCGTGGCGGGGGCGCTGGGCATGCTCGATCGCGCCCTGGCGGTGCTGGCCGGGGCTGATCCCGCGTCGCTGGCCGCCGATACGCAGGCGCGAGTGCTGCGGGCGCTGGAGCGCGCCGAGTCGCGGCACACCGCGGCCAGGGCGTCGTTCCTGGCCGCGTTCACCGCCCAGGACGGGTACGAGGCCGACGGCCAGGCCAGCGCGCGGATGTGGCTGCGGTGGCAGACCCACATCACGAAGGGGGCGGCGGCCGGGGCGGTCGGCTGGATGCGCCGGCTGGCCGCACATCCGGTGGTCGCGGCCGCATTAGCGGACGGGAGGCTGTCGGCGTCGTGGGCACGGCAGCTCTGCGACTTGACCGGCCAGCTGCCGGCCGCCCGGCGCGACGACGCCGACGCCATCTTGGTGCGGGCGGCCGACGATGGCGCGGACCTGCACGACCTGGGCGTGCTGGCCGAGGAGATCTACCAGCGGATCGCCCCGCCCGGCGACGGCCCGGCTGACCGGTTCGACGAGCGCCACCTGCAACTGGACGCCACGCTGGGCGGGACTGGCCTGCTCCGCGGAGACCTGACTCCCGGCGCCACTGCTGCCCTGTCGGCGGTGCTGGAAGCACTCGGCAAGCGGGCGGGCCCAGAGGACCTGCGGACCTGCGGACCTGCGGACCGCGGGGCAGCGGCGGCATGACGCGCTGGCCGAGGCGTGCCGGCGGCTGATCGCCGGGGGCCTGGTGCCCAGCCGGGCGGGGCAGCCCACCCGGATCGAGGTCCGCATGACCCTCGGCCAGCTCCGCCACCTGCCCGGAGCTGAGCAGGCCGAGCGCGCGTGGGCCGGGCATGGCGGGCCCGGCTGGCTGACCGGGGCCGAGGCCGACGCGGCCGCGTGCGATGCGACGCTGGTCCCGGTCGTCACCGGGAATCCCGACCCGGCCGTGCTCGTCCGGCTCACCGACGCCGTGCTCACCGGCCCGCGGCCGGGCCAGCAAGCCGCGACCGCCGTCACCGGCCGCCCAGCGGCGGCTGCGCCGCTCGCTGCGGCCGAGCCTGAGCGCATGTCGGAGCCGCTTGGGGTCACGGTCGAGCCGGTGTT
>JAIRTY010000811.1 GCA_031254715.1 Nocardiopsaceae bacterium
ACCCCGCCGGCCGCCACCCCGCCGGCCGGCACCTGGGCCGCCTCAGCGGCCGGGGCGCCCGCGGCTTCAAGCAGGCGGTGGCCGGTGGCCAGGATCGCTATCCCCGCCACCACGGCGCCCGCCGCGATGAAGAACGGCACGTGGATGTTGAGCGCTTCCACCAGGCGCCCGGCCGCGTACGGCGCGAGACCTGCCCCGATGAACCGGACGAAGCTGTAGGCGGCGGAGGCCACCGGGCGCTCGACCGGGGCGACGGTCATCACCGCCTGGGTGGTGATCGTGTTGTTGACCCCGATGAAGATGCCGGAGACGATCACGGCCGGGATCAGCACCAAGCGGTCGGTCGTCCAGACCGCGATGACCGCGATGACCACGGCGAAGGCGGTGAGGTTGAGGTACATGGCCCTGGCCACGCCCAGCCGCGCCGCCAGCCACGGCGCGCCGAACACCGCGAAGATCGCTACCAGCACGCCCCAGCCGGTGAAGACCAGGCCGAGCTTGATCGGGCTCAGCTCCATCGGGAACGGCGCGTAGCCCAGCACGGTGAAAAAGCCCCAGTTGTAGCAGAGCGCGGTGAGGGACATGGTGAGCAGGCCGCGGTGGCGCAGGGCGCGCAGCGGTGCCGACAGGCCGGTCGGGCGGGCCGGCCGGGGAATGGGCTCGACCAGCACCACCGTGGCGATGAGCGCGATCGCCATCAGGGCCGCCACCCCGTAGAAGGGGCCGCGCCAGGTGATCTCGCCCAGCACGCCGCCGAGCAGCGGCCCCATGGCGATCCCCAGCCCGAGGGCGGTCTCGTAGAGCACGATCGCGCCGGCGAAACCGCCGCTGGCCGACGCCACGATCACCGCCAGCGAGGTGGCGATGAACAGCGCGTTCCCCACCCCCCAGCCGGCCCGGAAGCCGATGATGCCGCTGATCTCCGACGCGTTCCCGGCCAGCGCGCTGAAGACCACGATCAGTATCAGCCCCGCGATCATTGTCCGCTTGGCGCCGATCCGGCTGGACACCCAGTTGGTGATCAGCATGGCGATCGCGGTGACCATCAGGTAGCTCGTGAACAGCAGCGTCACCTGGCTGGGCGAGGCATGGAGCTGCTTGGAGATGGCCGGCAGGATGGGGTCGACCAGGCCGATCCCCATGAACGACACCACGCACGCGAACGCGACCGCGAAGACGGCCTTGGGCTGCCGGAACGGGCTCGCGGGGCGGGAGTCAGCGGAGGCGGGCGAATGCGGTGCGGTCATGACATCCGTTCTGCGGTGAGCGGGCCGGTCAGCTGGGCGGTGAGGGCTCCGATGGCTGGCAGGGCCGCGGCGAGGGCTGCCCGGTCGGCCGGGCTGAGCTCGGCGAGCATTCCGGCCAGCCGCCCGGCACGCACCTCCCGGCGGCTGGCGAGCAACTCGCGCCCGGCGTCCGTGATGCCCACCTGGACCGCGCGGCCGTCTCCGGGATCGGTCGCCCGGCGCAGCAGGCCGGCCTCTGCCAGCCGCGAGACGAGCTGGGTCATGGCCGGCTGGGTCACCCCCTCCTGAGCCGCCAGCGAGGTCACCCGGCAGGGGCCGGAGCGATCCAGGGTCGCCAGCGTGGCTGCGGCGGTCAGCGACGGCCCGCCCGCCGGGGCCAGTGACCGGAACAGCCGGATCAGCCGCTCCATCCCGGCCACCAGGCCGGCGGCCAGCGCCTGGTCGCCGGCCGCAGCAGGTTTCTCCATGTGCCCATTTATATCACATGCTTATGTATCTTCGGCCCGCGCGGTTAGGGCGGGCGTGGCCGGGCACCACCTGGTCATGCTGCGGCGTCATCGCGGAGCCGGGGCACGGTACGCCCGCGCTGGCGCCCGCCCGGTGACGATCACCATCGGAGACGGCACCGGGCCGGAGGTCTCTGGCGACTTCGCCGGGCTCAGCTTCGAGCGGGGGCCGCTCAATCCCGGCAACGCCGGCGTCCCCGGCTACCTGTTCAGCCAGGGAAACCAGTCGCTGGTCACCCTCTTCCGCAACCTGGGCCTGCGCAACCTGCGAATCGGCGGCGGCTCGGTGGAAAACATGATCCCAGCGGGCACCGGCCGCGACGGCCTGGCCGGGATCGACAACCTGTTCGCCTTCGCCGACGCAGCCGACCTGAAGATCATCTACAGCCTGCGCATACTCAGCCCGCGGGACGGGCCCATCGACGACCTGGCGTCGGTCAACGCCCGGGCGGCCGGGTACATCTGGCGCCGCTACGCCGAGCACGTGGCGAGCTTCGCGGTCGGGAACGAGCCCGACTGGCATGCCTTTCACAGCTACCAGGGGCACCCGCTCGACCCGGCGATCTACGAGGAGATCCCCGGCGTGCCTGGCAGCGCGTACCCGTCCTACCTGGCGGGCTGGCGGAGCTTCGCCGACTCGGTCGCCGGCGCCGCCCCCGGGGCGCCGCTGTCCGGGCCCGACACCGGCGCCTACAGCACGCACACCTACACGCCCGCGCCTGACACCGGGGTGTCGTGGACCGAGCGGTTCGCCGGCGATGAACGGGACCTGGGCCGGATCTCACAGGTCACGCAGCACTACTACGTGGGCGGAGACCCGGGCAGGACGACCGCCAGGCAGGCGATCAGCAACATGCTCTCCCCGGACTGGGTGCACGGCACGGAGCCAGGCAGCCAGCCGAGGCGGACCACGTACGCCCCATATCCCTGGCTGTACCGGAGCAATATCGCCGCGGTGGCCGCGGCGGGCCTGGGCTACCGGCTCACCGAGTCGAATGACTACCTCACCGGCGTCCCGGGAGCGAGCGACGCCTTCGCCGCCGCGCTGTGGGCACTCGATTACCTGCACTGGTGGGCAGCTCACGGGGCCGCGGGCGTGAACTTCCACAACAAGCAGTGGCTGTTCACCGACACGATCGTGCCCGCCCCCGGCGGGCCCGGCGCCGGCTATGCCATCACCCCGAAGGGGTACGGCATCAAGGCGTTCACCCTCATCCCGCCCGGCCGCGTGCGGCAGGTCACGATCGGGAACGAGGACCGGCTGAGCCTGACCGCCTACTGCATCGGCGGCGCCGGCGGTGACTACGTCACAATCATCAACAAGACGCACGGCCCGAGCGCCGCCGACGCCGCCGTCACCATCTCCCCGCCAAGCGCCGGGCCGCCGGACGCTCAGGTCATGACCCTGGCCGGCCGCGAGCCGGGAGACGCGACGGGCCAGCTTGCCACCCTCGGCGGCGAGGCGATCACCAGTGACGGTCCCTGGCAAGGGAACTGGGACCGGCTCCCGGCCGATCCGGCTGCGGGAGTCAGCCTGACCGTCCGGGCCGCGACCGCCGCCGTCGTCAGGATCCGCCGCGACTGACGGTGCCGGGCTCCGGGCCGCTCCCGGGCTCCGGCGCGTTTCCCGTCCGCGGCCGGTTTCCAGCGGTCAGCCAGCGTCTGGCGGCGACCAGGGTCCAGATGCCCTCGACCGCGCCGAACGGCCACGCGCCGCTGAGGAACCCGTAAGCCGAGGAGAGGGCACAGCCGGCGGCGAAGGCCAGGACGAACCGGCGATGCCGTCCTTCCAGCGCATACATGGCCATCATGAAGGTCAGTGCGGTCACCCCGAATATCGTGAGCACCTGGCCACGGTAACCACCCGGCCTGGGGCGCGGCCGGCGCCGGTGACGGGGCCGGCGGCCGGCCCAGTACCGCCGGGGGCCGGCGCGGCGGCTACGCCGGCGGTTCCGGGGCCGGGGGCGGGTCGGCCGGGTGCTCGCTGGCGGCGTGCGTGCCAGCGGGGGAGGACTCCCCGGCGACGAACGCCGACAGGGTCCGCTGCGCCCACGGCGGGCGCTGCCGGAGCGGAGGCCGCCGGTCCCGGAAGACCGAGACCGCCGCCCGCATCCGGGCGAGCGAATCGCCGCGGAAGTCAGCGAACTCGTCCCCCGGCATCAGGTCACGGTCGCACCGGTCGGTGGCCAGCGCCAGCTCGGTGGCGGTGAGCTGGTAGCCGGTCATCGACCGCCCGGCCGGGCCGCCGGCGTGCAGCCGCGCCCACTGCCGCGCCTGGCGCCGTGCGGGCAGGCTGACCAGCATCTCCACGTCGCTGGCGGTGGCGACGTCGGCCTCGGCGAACACGGGGAAGCAGCCGGCGATCATGCGCACGATGCGGTGGCGGTCGGCCACCATCGCGCCCAGCAGCAATCCCAGCACCACGATCAGCAGCAGGTAGACCGTGACGATCCGGCCCGGGGCGGCCTTCACGGAGTTGTTCCACAACGTATGCAGCGCCACCGCGCCGACCCACCCGGCTCCGATCGCCCACAGGGCGCGGCGGCGGCCCCGGTGGATCGCCGCGTAGCCGACGCCCACCCCGATCACCGACGTGAACACCGGGTCCCACAGCGGCCCCACGATCCCGCGCCAGATGAAGGCAGAGGCCAGGGCGCTCAGCCCGATGTGCTCGGCGTGCAGGTAGGCGTACAGGTTGGAGATGAGCGCGAAGCCGAGCCCGGTCAGGGTGGCGTAGACCACGCCGTCCTGGATCCCGTCGATCTCGGCCCGGCGGAAGCGCAGCAGCCCCAGCAGGGCGCCGCCCTTGAGCGACTCGGCGACCACCGCGCCGCCGATCGCCGCCGCCAGCGGGGTGCTGACCAGGCGGCCCGCCTCCGGCCCCAGCTCCGGCGGCGCGACCAGCCTGGTCCCGAGCAGGTATCCCGCGAGCGCGATCAGCGCCGCCGCGCCCGCGCCGGCCGCGAACATCAGCGTGAGCAGGCTGGGCGGCTCTGGTTCCAGCCGGTCCAGCCACAGCACCGCGGCCAGCAGCAGCGGCACCGGGAGCACCGCCAGCACCAGCCCGATCAGTGTCGGCACCGGCCCGCCGCCCACCACGGCGATCAGCGCGATCAGCGCGATCAGGCAGCAGGCCGCCAGGATGATCATGATCGCGAGCGGGGTACGGCGTAGTCGCCCGGCGGCAGGAGACCCGGGACCCGCGGAAGCCATGACGCGCAGCGTAACGGGCCGCCTGGCATCCCGCTAATATCCCTGCTGGCACACTCGCCGACCGGCCGGCGGCCGGGCCTGGGCGGCCACCCGGGGCTCAGGGGGTGCGGGCGCCGTCGATCTGGTCGAAGTCGCCGTAGCCGTTGCTGGATCCGCCGCCGCCCGACCACTGCCACATCAGCGCGTACCGGCTGCTCCGGCCGATCCCGCCGAAGAAGCGCGCGCAGGTCGTGGTGCCGGACAAGCACCAGCCGGCCGGGTGGTGCCGCAGGCTGCTCGTGAACGATTCATACGTCCACTCGTAGGTGTTCGAGAGCACCGAGGAGCTTCCGGTGCCGAAGATCGCCGACCAGATGCCGGGCGCCGAGTACACACCTGCCCGGTAGGAGGAGTGGCTGGTCAGATAGGCGGCGAAGCCGTTGAGGTCCGCCCGGTCCACCGCGGGCCGGAGATAACTTGCCTTGACGGCCCCGCTGCAGGGCCTGGTGTACGCCGAGTTCCAGCCGTTGTCGGGGGCCGGGGTGTAGTTCGGGGCATTGCCGGGCAGCTCGATGTCCATGAACAGCACCGGGTAGTTCAGGTGCCGGTAGGAAGCATCGGCCAGCGCCCAGGCGGCCTGCTGCCGCCCCCACGCGCTCGCCTCCGCGGTAGTGCCGTTGTAGTGCGGATCGACGCCGGGCCCGGCCATGAACCAGTAGCCGCCGGTGCCGATGCCCTTGTGGTAGCTGAGCAGGTCGGTGCTGGCCTTCTTGCTGTTCGCTGACGACCAGATGACGATGCCGTGGCAGCCTTCCCGGTGCGACCAGTTCCCGAGCATCCCGATGTAGCCGCCGTAGGCGCCGCCCAGCACCGGTTCCCGGTAGGGCCCCGAGCCCGGGATCGTCATCGTCGCGCTGTCGGTGCCGTACCAGAACCCGGGCGGCCTGTCGCCCGCGCTGGCAGCCAGCTCAGCGGTCACGGTCCCGCCCCGGGCCCAGCGGCCGGCCGTTGCCGCGGGCGGAGCGGCGAAGGCCGTGATGAGCCCGAGGAGCAGCAGCCCGGTCCCCGCTGCGGACAGGATCCGGCCCGGCATGCCGCCGGGCAGGCGGTACCACCGCCGGTTTCGTTGTGTCATGCTCGCCTGCCCTGACCGCGTGGCCCGATGGGGTGCGGTACCGGGCCCGCCGCTGGCGCCCGGGATGCCGCTCTCCCTATATATACGGATAATTCGCTGTCTGGGGCGCGAATGACGCGCCGGGGAGCCGACGCTTGCGCGCCGCGGGGAACGGTGTCATTGCCTGGTCAGCGGGCAGCACATGCCGGAGTGCTCGCGGCGGGCCCGGGCGTGGCCGGCGCGCCGGAAGCGGGCACGAATGATTCCTGGGAGGGTACCTGGTACCAGTATGCGTGTTAGGGCTACCATCGTTGCGCGTCGGCCGTGTGCGCAACCGCTCACTCTGGGTCACCACAAGGCCCGGTCACCAGAGGAGGGATGTCATGGGTGAGCAGCCCGCGCAGCCTGACCTGGCCGCTGGGCTCAACCGCCTCCCGCTTGCCGCGCTGATACTCGCCCCTGATGGCTCGGCTGTCGCCGTCAATGCGGCCTGGGCGGAACTGAGCGGGGTGTCCGGGCACGATTCCCGCGGGGAGGGCTGGCTGCAGGGACTCGACTTGGGGCAGCGCCAGCCGTTGCGGGCCCGGCTGCGGGCGGCTTCGGCGGCGGGCGGGCACGGCTGCGCCGACTGCCAGCTGGCCGAGCGCAGCGAGCGGCAGTGGACCCGGTGGTGGTGGCGGGCGCGGCCGGGGGGAGGGCTGCTGGTGTGCGTGGCCGGCATCAGCGCCGCCGACACGGACCAGATGATCATCCCGGATCCGCCCGGCGATGGCCGCCGGGCAGCGGCGGGAACACCCGCGAACGGTCAGCCGCCCGGCGCGGTGCCCGAGCTCGACACCAAGATCGAGATGGCCAGCGTGCTCATCCACCGCATCTTCGGGGTGGGGCTGACGCTGGAGTCCGCCCTGAGCCTGGTCACCGGCCCGGCCGCAGTCAGGATCCAGCAGGCGGTGGACGCGCTGGACGCCCTCATCCGCGACATTCGCAGCTACACGCTGAGGCTGCCGCTGCAGGCCGGAGAGCCGCCGGCGGGCCGGCCGCCGGCCGGGGGGCCGCCCCGCGCTGAGGGCCCGCCGCTGCCCTGACGGGGCCTTGCTACCGGCCGATGGCCGGGGAGTGCGGGGCTGACCCGGCGGCCCCGTTCCCGGTCCGGGGCAGCGGCCCGGGCGGTGCCGCGGCGGGCAGCGCGATCTCGAACGACGAGCCCTGGCCGGGCGTGCTGCTCGCCCGGACCGAGCCGTGATGGGCCTCGCTGATCGCCTGCACGATCGCCAGCCCCAGCCCGAAACCGCCGCCCTCGCGGCCGCGGCCGGCGCTGGCCCGGGCGAACCGGTGGAAGATCCGCTCCAGGTCGCCCGGCTCGATGCCGCAACCCGAGTCGGCCACCCCCAGGATCACCTGCCCGCCCTCCCGGCGGGCGCTGACCTCGATCGCGTCGTCTGGCCCGGTGTGCGCGATCGCGTTTTCCAGCAGTGCGTCCAGGGCCAGTGCCAGCCGGTCCCGGTCGCCGGTGACGGTGATGTCGGTCACCGTGCCCAGCCGCCACCGGCGGGGCACGTGATCCCACCGGCCGATCGCGTCGATCACCACCGACTCGACCGCGACCGGCTCGGTGCGCAGGAAGTCCGGGCCGTCGGCCGAGGCGAGCAGGAGCATCCTGGTCGCCAGCTTCCGCAGCCGCCGCAGCTCGTCGGCGATCACCCGGGCGTCGTCGCTCACCTCCGGGCTGCCGGCCGTCCGCTCGAGCAGCTCAGCGTGCCCGAGCGCGACCGTGATCGGCGTGCCGAGCTCGTGCGAGGCGTCCTGCAGGAACCGCCGCTGATGTGTCAGCAGCCGGAGGTTCTGCTGCGACACCCGCTGCACCTCCTCCATGGCGGCCAGCCGTTCCTCCATCGCCGCCAGCCGCCGGCGGCCGTGCCAGACCATCACCAGGAACATCAGCGCGATCAGCGGTACCTCGGCCAGATAGTCGGCATCCTGCTGGCCCCGGAGCACCTGGACCCCGATGATGCCGCCGGTCGCGACCGTCACCGCGGCCATGGTCAGGATCGTGGGCTGCAGCCGCCACAGCCGGAACCCGTAGATCACCGTCAGGCTGACCCAGATCGCGAGGAACGGGATGGTCTGCCACTGCGGCACCAGCCGCATCGCGGCCAGGTTGAGCGCGACGAATCCCACCCAGATGATGTCCAGCCGGGATGAGCGCCACCACCGGCCGGCCTGCGCCCGCCACCCTGGCCCGCGGGCGCCCGCCAGCGCCCCGGCGGTGCCGCCGCCGCTCGTCGCGGCGGTGCCCGCCGGCGCTACCTCGCTATGCGCAGACACGGTCCCTCCCAGCCCCTGTGCTCCCGGGATTCAGCCTGCCGCCGGGGGTGACCAGGGTCAACTCCTGGCCCGGGTCCGGTTACGCCGCCGCCAGCGGCAGCCGGTCGCAGATCTCGTAGTCCAGCGACGGGAACACCCGCTCCCGCACCACCAGCAGCTCGCTCACCGGCTGCCGTACCTCGCTGCCGGCCGCCGCCAGGCACCGCAGCAGCCCGGCGGGGTCGCGCAGCCGCCCCCCGTACCGCAGCAGCGTCGAGTGGACCAGCCCGCCCGCGCTCAGCGGCCGGCCGAGCCGGAGGGCGCCGGCCAGCTCGCGGCGGAGGGCGGTGACCGGGTTCGGCTCGCGTGCCACGGCGATAATGGCCGCGTCGGTCGCTACCAGCCGGTCGAAGCAGAGCCGGAACGCACCCGTCCCGGCCACGATCCGGCGCGCGGCCGCCGTCCACTCCGCGCCGTGCTGCTGCCACAACTCGTCTTTGGGGTGCTCGAATTCCAGGTGTACCGGGAGCAGCCAGGCGACGTTCACGTGCAGGGCGGGTGCGGGCACGCGGTGGAGCGAGGGCTCCAGCCGCAGCAGCTGGTCCTGGACGGCGGCCAGGTCCGCCGCGGGCCCGGCGCCCGGCCGGGCACAGAGGTTGTAGCCCTGGCAGCGGCGGCCCCAGCGGTCCTGGCCGGTCAGGCGGTTGGCGAGCACCGCAGGGGCGTGCTGGCGCTGGACTGAATCCGGGTGGGTCACGGCGGCAACCTACCGGCTGCCGCCACCTGCTCGCCGCCATCGGATGACCTCCGCCTCCTGACGGACACCACCACCGGGCGACAGCCGACGGGCCCGCGTGCCCGCGGATCGCCTGCCGTACGCCGGCGCTCGCCGGCGCTCATCTGTGCATTCGCTGAATGCCGCCTTAGAATATAAGCCTGGTTGTCTATTCTTTCTATTTCTTATACTTTCCTTTACCTAAACAAGGGTTTTCGGCGGTCCGGGGGAATGACTAATTGATGCGCGGGCGGAACTAATATGGGCGGGCTGGTTATCTGTCCGCTGCGGGCCGGAGGCCCGAGGTGCGAAGAGGGATTTCCCTGAAACTCCGTCGGCCCGTCCTGCTCCGGGTCCTCGCCCATGCGGCGGCGGGGCTGCCGTTCGTGGTGGGGGCGGCCCGCACGCTCGCCAGCGGCTGGCGGCCGGTCGGGGACGGGGCGGTGATCGCGCTCAGATCCTGGAACGTGCTCACCGCGCACGCGCCGCTGGTCGGCCAGGCGACCCGGCTGGCCCATGGCGTGTTCGACCCGGGCCCGCTCGAGTACTGGCTGCTGGCACTGCCGGTGCACGACGACCCGCGGCGCGGCGTGCTGTGGGGCGCCGCGCTGTGCTGCCTGGCGGCGGCCTCGCTGACGGTCGAGGCAGCCTGGTCGGCGGGCGGGGCGCTGGCCGGCCTCGGCGCGAGCGCGATCATCGGCGGGCTGGCCCTGCGGGTGCCGGGGGTGGCGCTGGTGCCGGACTGGAACCCCTGGTTCGGGATGATGTTCTTCCTCGCCTCGCTCGCGGCCGGGTGGGCGGTCATGGCCGGCCACCGCCGCTGGTGGCCGGTGCTGGTGGTCACCGCCTCGGTCGCTGCCCAGGCGCACCTGATGTTCGCCCTGGGCTCGGCCGCGCTGGTGCTGGCCGCGCTCGGGGCCGGCATCGCGGACTCGATCCGGGCCAGGTCCGGCTACTGGTGGCTGCCGGCCGGCCTGCTGGCGGGCGCCGCCTGCTGGAGCGCCCCGGCCATCCAGCAGTTCACCATGCGCAGCGGCAACATCTCCGCGCTGCTGCGCAGCGCCGGCGGCAACGGCAACGGGCCGCGCACCGGGCTCAGCTTCGGGCTGAAGACGCTTGCCTCCGCAACCACGCCGCCTCCGCTCTGGTGGCAGTCATCGACCCAGTGGCAGTTCCTCCTCCGGCAGATCAGCGGCAGGTCCGCCGGGCTCGCAGCGGCGATGCTGATCCTGGTGGCGGTGGCGGGGATCGCCGGAGCGTGGCCGCTGCGCCGCCGCTGGCTCACCGCGCTGGCCGGTGTCACCCTGATCCTGAGCCTCGCCGCGCTGGCGACCTACGCCAGCATCCCGGTCCGCAGCAACAGCCTCTCCACGCTGAACTACCTGATCATCCTGGTGCTCCCGGTCGGGGTGCTGACCTGGCTGGTGCTTGGCTCCGCGCTGGTGCTGGCCGCCCGGGCGGCACGTCCGGGGCTGGCGCTCCCGGCCTGGGGGCGGATACCCGTCCCGCTCGCGGCGGTGGCGGTGGTCGGCGCGGGGGCCGTGGTGATCGCCGCGGCGGCAGTGGCCCGCCAGCCGCGGACGGTCCGCGAGATTACCGCGGACCCGGTGATGCGGGAGGTCCCGGTGGCCGCCGGGCAGATCGTGCGCGCCCTGCCGGGCCAGCAGATCGCGCTCGTGACCAGGGATCATCGCGACCCCGCCGAGCTGCGGCGGTTCACGCTGGCCCTGACCTGGGCGCTCACCCCGCCCGGCTACCAGCCGCGGCTCACCCGTCCCCGGCTGGCCAGCGAGCTGGGCCAGGCGTATGTGTTCCAGTGCGACCGGATGCCGCTGGTCACGGTCGCGATACGGCGCAACCGACGCATTTATGTCCGCACCATCACCACCAATCCGCTCGCCGCCAGGGACCGCACGCCGGTCTGCCGGCCCAGGCTGCCAGGCACCGCCCCGCCGCTCACGGACCGCTGACCCGGCCTCCAGTACCCTGGAGGCGGAGCGCCGGGAAGTCTGGTCGGCAAGCAAACCTGGTGGCCGAGCGGACGGGAGCGGCTGGGTGCGCGGTGTTGAGACCGTCTTGTTCCTGGTCGTGCTCGGCACGGTGGTCGCCGCTTTCGCGGGCCGGCTGCGGGTCCCGGCTCCTTCCCTGCTGGTGATCGCGGGCCTGGTGGCAGGCCTGCTGCCGGGGGTCCCCGCGGTCCGGGTCTCGCCGGGCGTGGTCAGCCTGGTGGTCCTGCCGCCGCTGCTGTACGCGGCGAGCGAGGAGCTGCCCTGGCGTGACCTGCGGGCGGTGTGGCGGCCGGTGACGGTGCTGGCGGTCGGCCTGGTGCTGGCGTCGGCGGCCGCGGTTGCCGTGGTGGCGCACGCGGTGGCAGGGATCCCGGCGGGCATGGCGTTCGTGCTGGGCGCGGTGCTGGCCAGCACGGACCCGGTCGCGGTCAGCGCGCTGGCACGGCGGCTGGCGCTGCCGCCCCGGGTGCAGGCGCTGGTGCAGGCGGAGGCCCTGTTCAACGACGGCACCAGCCTGGTCCTGTTCCAGCTCGCGGTCTCGATCGCGGTCATGTCCGCGGCTGCCACCCAGACCCTGCCCGGCCTGCTGCTGGCTGGCGCGGGCCGGTTCGCGCTGCTGGTGGCGGCCGGCGCGGCAGCCGGGGCCGTGATCGCCGCCGGGGTGATCGCGGTGCGGCGTAAGATCGCCGATCCGGTACTGGCAACCGTGCTGGCGCTGGTCACCCCGTATGCCGCGTACGTGCTCGGCTCGGTGGCGCACGGTTCGCCGGTGATGGCGGTGATCGTGGCGGGGCTGATCATCGGCTCCCGGCGGGGCCGGTTCACGACCGCGCAGGCCAGGCTGCAGCTGCACTCGGTCTACCAGACCCTCATCTTCCTGCTGGAGAGCGTGGTGTTCGCGCTCATCGGCCTGGAGCTCCCGGCCACCATCCGGGCGCTGCCAGGGGCCGAGGCGTGGCCGGCCGCCGTGGTGGCGATCACCGCCACGCTGATCGTGATCCGGATCCTGTGGGTCTTCCCGCTGTCGGCCATCACCCAGCGCCGCGGCGGGGCCCGGCGCCCGTCGTGGCCCGTGGCCGCGGTGGTGTCGTGGGCCGGCACCCGCGGGGTGGTGCCGCTCGCCGCCGCCCTGTCCATCCCGCTGGCCACCGCCAGCGGGACCGCCCTGCCGCGGCGCGATGTCGTCCTGGTGATCGCCACCGGGGTCATCGTCGTCACCCTGGTGCTGCAGGGGCTGACGCTGGAGCCGCTGGCACGGTTCGCCGGGATCGCCAGGCCGGCCGCCGCCGGGCACGAGGAAACCATCGCCAGGCTCCGGATGGCCGAGGCGGGCCTGGCCCGGCTCGACGAGCTGGCCGGCAGCGACGCCGCGCCGGACGCCGTGGTGGACCGGCTCCGCGTCAGCCTGGAAACCCGCATCGGGCACACCCGCGCCCGCGGGGACGGCGGCGAGCCCCCGGAACCGGGCCTGCTGACCGAACGGGAGGTCCGCCGCGACCTCATCGACGCCGAGAACGCCGAGCTCACCCGGCTCTACGAGGACGGCACCATCAGCGAGCCGGTTCGCCGCCGGCTGCAGCACGCCCTCGACCTGGAGGCCGCCCGGCTCAGCGACCAGCGGTAACCAGGCCGCAGAGCTGGTCGCTCAGCCGGCGCAGCCGCAGCCGGGCCCCAGCGTCGAGCGCCTGCGGATGGGGGCTGGCCTCCCGCTCGCCGTGGTAATAGCGGCCGGTCACGTCATCAAGTCCGGGATCGGCCAGCAGCCGGAAGGTGGCGCGCACGCCGTCAGCGAGCGAGCTGGCCGGCGCGATGCCGCCGTCGAGGACGATCTTGGTGGGCATGTAGGTGGCGGGATGGAGGCAGCTGGCAGTGACGCCCCGGCCATCCAGCTCCGCGGCGAGGTCGAGGGTGAACATGATCTGGGCGAGCTTGCTCTGGCCGTAGGCCCGGGTCCCGTCGTAGTCCCGTGCCAGCATCACGTCGCCGAAGTCGATGGGCGCCTGGCCCGCCGAGGCGACGCTGACGATCCGGGCCGGTGCCGACTCCGCCAGCCGTGGCAGCAGCAGCCGGGTCAGCAGGTATCCCGCCAGGTAGTTGACGGCGAACCGGAGCTCGTAACCGTCCCGGCTCAGCATCCGGCGGTTGCCGCCAGGGACCGTGGTGCCGATCCCCGCGTTGCTCACCAGGCAGTCGAGCCGCGGGCTGGCCGCGGCCACGCGGTCGGCCAGGTCCCGCACCTCGGACAGGGATGACAGGTCTGCCCGGTGCCAGCTGACCCGGTCGTTGCCGGAGCGGGCACTGATGTCCCGGACGGCCTGGCGGCCGCGGGCGTCGTCGCGCCCGTGCATGAGGACGGTGGCGCCCTCGGCCGCGACCTGGCCGGCCAGGGCCAGCCCGAGGCCGTCGGTCGCCCCGGTGATCAGGATGGTCTGTTCGGTCAGTGGCCGCACCCGGGCCTCCTCTCGATGGCGGTGCCCTGCCTTCGCCATTCCACTACCGGTGAGCGGGCCCGGGAAACAGCCCCCGGCCCGGTGTCACGACCGCGGCCCGGGCCGGCGGGCGCGGGGGAGCGCGGTGACGGCGGCCGCGACGGCGGCGGCGATGCCGCCGACAGCCAGCCAGGCCGAAGCCGGCGCTGGCACCATCAGCCCGGTCAGCACTGCGGCAGCCCCGGCGAGTGCCCAGGCGCCTGGAGCCGCCTGCTGCCGCAGCCAGCCCCGGGCAGCTGGCCAGGCCGCCTG
>JAIRTY010000813.1 GCA_031254715.1 Nocardiopsaceae bacterium
GTTATGCCGCCACCGGCCGATCAGCAGCACGTCGCGGACCACGGCCCAGCCGGTCGGCAGGTCCCACGTCGTCTCCAGCACCATGGTGCCGGGCAGGTACCGCCGCCCGGCCGGGACGGTCATGTCCGCCGGGCCAAGCCGGAACCTGCCAGCGTCCCGGTCCAGCAGCGCGCCGAAGATGCTCGGGCCGTCCATCCGGGGCAGGCACATCCACTCCACGCTGCCGCTGGGAGCGACCAGCGCGCATACCTCGCAATCCGACAGGAACCCGTAGTCGGCGATCGGGGGAAACGGGCTTCCCGCCAGCGTCGGGTGAGACCCCCCGGACAGCATGCCCCGGGCATACCCGCGACCAGGCCCAGCAACCCCCGTGGCCGCGGGCTAGCTGCCCTCGAACTGGAGCAGGTAGAGGCCGCCGCCGCTGCGGTCGACCGCGTACACGATGCCGTCGGCCGCCACGTACACGTCGTTGATCTGGATCGCTCCGGCCGCGGATCCGGGCGGCGCGGGGGGCACGAACGCGGCGGCCTCTCGCGGCTGGAACGGATCGCTGATGTCGTAGGCGCGCACCCCGGCGTTGAAAAACGAGCCGAACACGATGTCCTCGCGCTGCCAGGACCATTCGAACGGCTCGTTCTCGTGCAGATTGTGGGCTCCGAACCGGCCGCCCCTGGCCGCGTAGTCAGCCACGGGCGGCAGCGGAGCGGTGCTGATGATCAGCGGTGTCCGCTCGGCGCTGGCGTCAGCGAACCAGAGCCGCTTCGGGTAGTCGGCCGCGTGGTCATGCACGGTTTCATCGCTGATCGCCAGCAGGTCCCGGCCCGGCAGCGGCAGCACGGTATGGGTGAAGCCGGGCATCGGCGGGTGGTAGTCGAGCCTGGCGACCAGCCGCGGCGCTGACACATCAGCGATGTCCAGGATGATCACGCCGGCGTCCAGGTAGCCGACGTAGGCCCGGTCCGGCCGGGCCGGGTGCACGTTGATGTTGTGGGCACGGAACCCCGCGTCAAAGCGCGGATGCCGGGCCGGCGGCGGGGCGAGGCCGTCGTCTTCCTGGGTCCCTGGCAGCCACCACCGGCCGGCCTCGGCCGGCTGGTCCGGCCGGGAGAGGTCCACGATCACCGGGAACTGGTCGTCAAGCGGATGGGTGGGCCGGGAGTCGGGAGTCCCCGTCGCGAGGTAGGCGTAGCGGCCCCCGGTGTAGCCGACCCAGTGGGTGCCGCGGGAGCACGGTCCTGACAGGTCAAGCCGTCCGGCCGGCCGCGGCTCGGCGGGACGGGCGAGGTCGAACACCTCGATGCCAGCGGGCTGCTGGCCGGGCCGGCTCACCTGGTAGGCCACCACCAGCAGGTCGTCGGCGACCGCCAGCGAGTTCGACCGGACGTCACCGTGCGGCAGCATCGACTGGGTGAGCAGCCGCGGCGCGGTGGGGTCGGTGACGTCAAGCACGCTGAAGTTCACCGGCCCCCGCTCGTGGGCGAGATAGAGGTAGCGCCTGCCGCCCCGCCGCAGCAGCGCCGTGCCTTCCCCGCAGTTGCCGTGACCGGACAGGTCATGCCGGCCGAGCAGCCGCATCCCGCTGGCTTCCATCCGGCAATCATCTCGCCCGGTCCAATACGCGGGCAAGCCGCCGCCCTATGCGGCGGGCGCACGGCTGGCTAATCTAATCATCTATATTGGGCGGGCCCCAGGCGGCCGCCCCGTCGGCGTTCCCCCGCTGCGTCAGGAGGCCGGACATGGTCACGAGGATCCCCCGGGCGGCTCGCCGGCCGGCCCGGCTCGCCGGGATCGCGCTGCTCGCCGCCACGCCGCTCGCGCTCGGCGCCTGCGGTTCCGGCGCCGGCGGTGCCGGCGCAACCGGCGCGCACAGCCCCATCGTCGTCGGGTACGAGGTCCCGCTCACCGGTACCGCCGCGGTGGACGGCAAGCAGGAGGAGCAGGGCTGGAACCTGGGCCTGCAGGTGTTCGGCCGCAGCGTCGGCGGCCACCGCATCGTCACCCACTTCGTGGACACCACCGGCGACCCGGCGGTGGCGCTGTCCGCCGCCCGCTCGCTGGTGCAGCAGAAGCACATCCAGCTCATGGAGGGACCGCTGCTCGCGAGCGAGGACGCGGCGGTGGCCCCCTACCTCGGCGCCCAGCGCATCCCGCTGGACAACCTCACCATCTGCGCGGCCTCACAGCTCACCTTCGACGCCAGGTACGGGAACGCGATGAGCTCGGGGTGGGTCTGCAACACCCCGGACATCATGGCGGCCGATTACCTCTACCACGATCTCGGCTACCGGCACGTCACGGTGCTCGCGAACGACTACGCCTTCGGCTGGCTGTCAGCGGGCGGGTTCATCAAGCAGTTCACGCTGCTCGGCGGGAAGATCGACAAGCTGCTGTGGCCGCCGCTGACCGCGGTGGACTTCGGCCCGTACGTGTCCGCGATACCGAAGACCACGCAGGCGGTCTTCGCGGAGACGGTCGGGGCGGGCTCGGTGGACCTCACCAAGGCATACGCGCAGTACGGCCTGCGCGGCAAGATCCCGCTGTACGGGAACACGACCGTGTACGACTACTCGGTGCTGCCAGCGGAGCCGCCGCCGGACGTGCTCGGCAATCAGATGTCGGCGCAGTACTGCGACGGGATCAGCAACCCGGTGAACAAGAAGTTCACCCGCCTGTTCGCGCAGGCCTACCACACCCGTCCCGGCTACTACGCCGAGGCCGCGTACGTCCATGCGGAACTGGCCGTGGCCGCGCTGACGCGGCTGCACGGGAACGCCGGTGACCCAGCCGCGGTGGCGCACGCGCTCAAGACCACCCCCGTCACCGCGCCGCGGGGGCCGGTCAGGCTCGACCCGAGAATCGACTCACCGGTGCAGAACAACTACATCTGTAAGGTCGAGAAGGTGCACGGCACGCTCGAGGATGTCCCGGTCAAGACCTACCCCAGCGTCCCGCCCTGGGGCACGCTGCCGTACCAGACGTGGGTGGCCGAGTTCAAGGCGGACTCGGTCGGGCGGCCGCACGCCTAGCGAGAGGGGCACCGATGGCTGCGTCACCGCCTCCGCTGACCGAGCTGGGCGTGGTCGGCCTGGGAACGATGGGCGGCCAGATGGCCCGGCACCTGCTGGCGGCGGGCTACCGGGTCACCGGCCGCGACGTCGAGCCGGACCGGGCCGCGGCCTTCACCGCGCTGGGCGGGACCTCGGTAAGCTCACCGGCCGAGGTGGCTGCCAGGGCCGGTGCCGTCGTCCTGTCGCTGCCGTCGGTGGCGGCGTTCGAGCAGGTCATCGGCGGAGCGGACGGGCTGGCCGGCGGCGCCAGGCCGGGGCTGGCTGTGATCGAGGCCAGCACGCTGCCGCTGCCGGTCAAGGAACAGGGCAGGCAACTGCTCGCGGCCCGGGGCGCGGTGCTGCTCGACTGCCCCATCAGCGGCACCGGGGCACAGATCCGCGGCAAGGACGTCGTCATCTACGCCAGCGGCGATCCTGCCACGCTGGCGCGGGTGCGCCCGGTGCTGGCGGTGTTCTCGCGCGCCCAGGTCGACCTGGGCGCCTTCGGCAACGGAACGAAGCTGAAGCTGGTCGCCAACCTGCTGGTGGCCATCCACAACGTGGCGGCGGCCGAGGCCCTGCTGCTGGCGGGCCGGGCCGGGCTCGACCCGGAGCAATCACTGGCTGCGCTGACGTCGGGCGCGGGCACCTCACGGATGCTGGAGGTGCGGGGGCCGCTCATGGTGGCGGGGGAGTACGGCGAGGCGTCCATGCGCGTGGCGACGTTCCAGAAGGACCTCGACATCATTGCCGGCTTCGCCGCCGGTCTCGGCTGCCCGGTGCCCACGTTCGCTGCTGCCGCGCAGGTGCACGCGGCAGCGCTGGCCGCCGGGCACGCCAATGAGGACACCGCCAGCGTGTTCGCGGTGCTGCAGCAGCTCGCGGGGCAACCGGGCCAGTCTCCGGCCGCGCCACCCTCCGTAAGCGGCGACAGCCAGGCGACATATGATGATGACTAGCGCCGACTGGCGGCTGGGCATGATTGCCGGCCGCCGACCGCAATGATTTTCGCGCGACTCGCCTGGAGAAGGGTGCAGCACGGTGGGGGAAGTGAAGTCGGGTAGCAGGAAGCGGGCCGTCGGCACGCGCGACCGGGTCATCTCCCACCTGGCGGCGGTGGGCGAGATCACCGACCCGAACGGCATGGCCAGCACGTCACTGGCCGCAGCGGTCGGGTATCCGGGCTCCAGCGTGGCCTTCGCCCAGTTGCTGTCCGGCATGGAGCACGCTGAGCTGATCGAACGCGAGATCCGGGGCAAGCGCACCTACCGCATCGCGCTGGCCGGCGCGGCCGGTGCCGGTGCCGGGGCAGGCGGGCGCCGGGCGCCGCGGCAGCGGCCACCTGGTAACGGCGGCCAGGACCGGCCGGCCCCGGCGAGCACGCCGGCCTCCGGCGGGGGAGTGATACCGGACGCGAGCGCAGGCACGGCGCCCGAGCCGGGCGGTTTCGACTACGACGAGCTGGCACGGCGGCTGCTGGTGCAGGTGGTGCAGCGGCTCGCGGCGCCGCCCGGCGCGGCTGCCGGCACACCGGCAACCGGCGGCACGGCAGGCAGTGAGGGGGCGGGGAGCGAGCCCGCTGGCGGCAGCCCGGCGGGGGCGGCCGGCCCGGCACCCGAGCAGGCAGGCACGGCCGCCGCCGTGGCCGGCCTGGAGCAGAAGCTCGCGAGCATCCAGTCCCGGCAGCACCGGCTGACCGCCGAGAACGTCAAGCTGCGGGAGCAGCTGCACGAGGCGAATCAGAGCCTGGCCGAGGCGCAGGAACGCGCCGGTGCCGGGCGCGGCCGGCTGGACACCGCGGAGATCCGGCTGCTGGAGCGGCTGCTGTCACCACTGCGTGAGCAGGGCGGCCGCCAGAAGGAGGCCGGGACGGGCTGACCGGTCCCGCCCCTCACCTCACTGGTGGCCATCCAGCCGCTAATGATAGTGTCCCAATCATGTCGAGTGCTGCCTCCCCGGACTCCCAGCAGCAGCTCCGGTGGGCAATAGCCGGGCTCGGCCGGATCGCCTCGTCCCAGATCGCCCCCGCCATCGCGGCCTGCGAGAACAGCACCCTGACCGCAGTCGTCAGCCGAGACATGGACCGGGCCGTGGAATTCGCCCGCAGCCACGTCACCGGCACCAGCCCGGCCCGGGCCTATGACGACTACGCGGCGATGCTCGCCGATCCGGCGGTGGACGCCGTCTACATCGCCACCCCGAACGCGCTCCATGCCGGGCAGGTGGTCGCTGCCGCGGCGGCCGGTAAGCAGGTGCTGTGCGACAAGCCGCTGGCGGTGACCCTGGCCGACGCGCAGCAGTGCGTCGCGGAGTGCCGCAAGGCCGGGGTGCGGCTGGGAATCACCTTCCAGACCCGCAATCACGACGGGCTGGCCGAGGCCGCCGAAGTGGTCAGGGGTGGCGGGATCGGCACGGTGACGATCGCCGAGGTGACCATGAGCGGGGGCCGCAACCTGCCGCGAGGCTGGCGCACCGACCCCGGGCTGGCCGGTCTCGGCACGCTCAACAACATCGGCGTGCACGCGTTCGACCTGCTGCGTTACCTCACCGGCTCGGAGGTGTCCGAGGTGGCCGCGCTGACCGGCTCGGAGCCCGGCTACGAGGTCGACACCACCGCGCTGGTCCTGCTCCGGTTCGCCGGCGGGACGCTGGCCTACGTCAACGCGAACCAGTCGGTCCCGCACTCGCGTGACGACATCGTGGTCTACGGCACCGAAGGCCGCATCCTGGGCCGCAACCTGTCCCGGCCGGGGCGCGACGGCAGGCTGAGCATCATCACCCCGGACGGGGAGCGGGAGTTCCCCGCCTCGTCCCGGGACGCCTACCGGCGCACCGTCGGTGCCTTCGCCGACGCCGTGCTGCGCGGCCACGCCCCGAGCCCGGCGGGGGAGGACGGGCTGCGCAGCGTGGAGCTCACCACCGCCATCGCCGAGGCCATCAGCGGCCGGCGCGTGGTTCCGCTGCCCGGGTGAGGCGGTGAGGCCGGATGCGCATCGTGGACCTGTCCCAGGAGATCGACAACGGCGTGCCGAACCTCGCCAACCTCGATCAGGTCGCGGGCACCAGGTTCGTGTTCGCTGGATTCCCGCTGCGGCTGAAGGGCGCGCACGGCGGGCCCACCCGCGCGGTGGCCATCATCGGATGAGGGGAGGGCCGCCCAGTGCCGCAATTCCTTGCGCAGACCCTCAACGGGCTCACCCTGGCCGGGATCATCTTCCTGGTGTCGAGCGGGTTCACGCTGGTGTTCGGGGTGATGAGGGTCACCAACCTGTCGCATGGGGCGGTGTACCTGCTCGGCGGCTACACCGGCTACTCGGTCATCGGCGCCACCCACAACTTCTTCTACGGGCTGGTGGCCGCGGCCGTGGCCATGGCCGTGTTCGGCTTCCTGCTGGAACGCACCCTGATCAGCTGGCTGCACCGGTCCGAGATGTCGGAACTGCTCGCCACCCTGGGGCTCATCTACGTGATCGATGACATCGCGCTGGCCATCTGGGGCGGCAGCCCGCTCACCATCAACCTGCCCGGGTTCCTCGGCAAATCGTCCACGCTGCCGCTGGCGGGCGGGATCGTGTACCCGAACGGCCGGCTGTTCATCCTGGCCATCTCGGTGGTGGTGGCGGTGGGCCTGTACGCCCTGCTCCGGCGGACCCGGGTAGGGGCCATCATCCGGGCCGGCGTGGACGACAGGGACATGGTGAACGCGCTCGGCATCAACGTGCGCCGGGTGTTCTCGCTGGTGTTCACGCTCGGCGCGCTGCTGGCGGGGTTCGCCGGGGTGCTGGGCGGCACCGTGCTCAACCTCTACACCGGAGGTGACAGCGACATCCTGCTGTTCGCGCTGGCGGTGGTGATCGTGGGCGGCCTCGGCAGCTACGAGGGGGCGATCCTGGGCAGCCTCGTCATCGGTCTTGTCGACAACTACGGGACCGCCTACTTCCCGTCCGTGGCCTACTCGATCCTGTTCCTGCCCGTCATCATCGTCCTGCTGGTCAAGCCGCGGGGCCTGCTCGGGAAGGCGAGCACGTGACCGCCGCGACCGAGCGGAGGCCAGGCCTGGTGCTGGCCGCGCTGCAGCTGTCCCGCCGCTTCACCGGGCCTGTGGCCGGCGTCGCCATCGCGGTGATCCTGGTCATCCTGCTGCAGGCCAACGGCTTCACGTCCACGCTGATCGTGGACATGCTGGTGTACGCGATCGTCGCCATGTCGCTGGACTTCCTCGGCGGCTACACCGGGCTGATCTCGCTCGGCCAGGCCGGATTCCTGGGCGTGGGCGCGTACGGCGTGGCCATCGCGGAAGCGCACTTCTACCCGCCGTGGGCCGCGGTGGGCGTCGGCCTGGGCGCGGTGCTCGTGCTCGGGCTCGTGCTCGGGGTCGTCGCGGTGCGGGTCAAGGGGATCAGCTTCGTGATCATCACGCTGGCGATGGGCCAGGTGCTGTGGGGGCTGGCGTTCCAGTGGGTCGGGCTCAGCGAGGGCGACAACGGGATCCCGGTCTCGATCCTGCCCAGCATCGGGCCGTATGACCTCAACAACGCGCTCACGCTGCGGATGACCGTGCTGGTCGTGTTCGCGGTCGTGGCACTGCTGCTGATCACCTTCACCCGGTCGCCCTTCGGGCTGTCGCTGCGCGGCATCCGTTCCAACGAGACCCGGCTGGCCGCGCTCGGCTACCGGACCGGCCTGCACCGGTACCTGGCCTGGGTCATCGCGGTCTTCTTCACCGGGGTGGCCGGCGTCCTCTACGTGTTCGTCAACGGCCTCATCAGCCCCACCACGATGGACTTCAGCGCCAACGGCTTCTTCGTGCTCATGGTCGTGCTCGGCGGGCTCGGCAGCATCTGGGGCCCGGCTCTCGGCGCGGTCGTGATCGTCCTGTTCCAGCAGGAGCTGAGCATCTACCTGGACCGCTGGCAGACGCTCATGGGCCTCACCCTGATCGCGGTCGTCCTGTTCAGTCCCGGGGGCCTGTGGGGAGCGCTCCGGGCCGCTGGCCGCCGCCGGGACGCGCTCATCGCCAGGCTGCAGGAAACGTCATGACGGCGGGAAGCGCCGCGACGGCGGGAAGCCCCGCGAGCACGGTGCCCGCGCTGGCAGGGGCGGGGCTCTGCCGCCGCTTCCGTGGGCTGACCGCGGTGGACGACGTGTCGCTGCGGGTGGCTCCCGGCGCCAGGTTCGGCATCATCGGGCCGAACGGCGCCGGCAAGACCACGCTGTTCAACCTGCTGTCGGGGGAGATCCGGCCCACCGCCGGCCGGGTCGAGCTGTTCGGGCGCGACATCACCGGGCTGCCACCGCACCGCCGGGCCGCGCTCGGCCTCGGGCGCACGTTCCAGATCACCCGCGTCTTCACCGACCTCACCGTGCTGGAGAACCTCACCCTGGCCATGCACGGGCTGAGCCGCAGCAAGCTCTCGCTGCTGCGGCCGTGGCGCAGCTACCGGGGCATGACCGCGGAGGCTGCCGAGCTGGCCGGCCAGTTCGGGCTGGCCAGGCGGCTGACCGCGGTCGCCGCCGAGCTGTCCCACGGCGAGGTGCGCGAGCTGGAGGTGCTGCTCGCCCTCGCGCTCAAGCCCCGGGTGCTGCTGCTCGACGAGCCCGCGGCGGGGCTGTCCCCGGCCGAGCGGGTGGAGGTCCAGGCGCTGCTGCGGTCACTGCCCGCCGAGCTGACGCTGGTCATGATCGAGCACGACATCGACGTGCTGCGGGGCGTGGTGGACTCAGCGGCCGTGCTGCACCTGGGAGCGCTGGTGGCCCAGGGGGCCATGGCCGACATCCAGAGCGACGACCGGGTCCGCGACATCTACCTGGGACGGGCGGTCCGGCCCCCGGGAACGGCCGGGGAAGCGGGGTCCGGGCCGTGATCGAGGTCGCCGACCTGCACACCTACCGCGGGATCAACTATGTGCTGCAGGGCGTGAGCCTGCGGATAGCCGACGGCGCCTGCACGGTCCTGCTCGGCCGGAACGGCATGGGCAAGACCACCCTGGTCCACACCATCATGGGGCTGCTGCGGCCCAGGTCCGGCCGGATCACGCTGGACGACGAGGAACTGACGGGCAGGCAGCCGTTCCAGATCGCGCAGCGCGGACTCGCCCTCATCCCGCAAGGCCGCCGCATCTTCCCCTCGCTCACGGTGGAGGAGAACCTCACGCTGGCCGCGCGCGGCAGCGGCGGGCCCGGCGCCTGGACCCTGGCCCGGGTCTACGACCTGTTCCCCAACCTGGCCGAGCGCAGGCGCAACCGGGGCGGGCAGCTGTCCGGCGGGGAGCAGCAGATGCTGGCGGTCGGCCGGGCGCTGCTGACCAACCCGCGGCTGCTGCTGATGGACGAGCCGTCCGAAGGCCTCGCCCCGGTGATCGTCGAGCGCATCGGCGAGATCCTGTCCGGGCAAAAACCGGGGCGAACAATCCCGGAGCAACTCACGATATTCGACACAACCGGGCTGTCGGTTCTCGACATCAGCACGGCCATGTCAATCTACCGCGCCGCAAAAGCACAAGGGATAGGATGCGAGCTGGAGTTAATATAAGATATGCTCAATAAAGATGACACTCAAATCAAGTTTTGTAATAAA
>JAIRTY010000672.1 GCA_031254715.1 Nocardiopsaceae bacterium
GCGGCTGCACGACCTCGGCGAGGCGACGGCCGAGGCGGAACTGCCGCAGCACGTGATCGACCTGGCAGCGGCGGCGGGCCGGCAGGCGGGCCCCGCTCGCCCGCCGGCCCCCGGCGCGATGCCCGGCCGCGCCCCGGACGAGCGGCAGCACCCGGCACGGCGCCGCGCCGGAGCCATCACGGTCGGCGCGTTCTCCCTGCTGGCGGCGGGGTTCGCGGCCGCCGCCTTCCTCGCGGGCGGCACCGGCGGGCAGCCAGGCCCGGACGTCACGCCGTCCGTGGATGTGTTCATGGTCCAGCACGGGGTGAGCGACGGCTCGGTGCCGGTGCCCGGGCGAGGCAGCCCGGGCGAGGCCTCGCCCGGGCCCCATGGCGAAGGGACGCCGGCGAAGCCATGAGGCCGCGCCTGGACTCGCCGGCCCGCGGTGCCGCGGGCGGGCCGCCGCCCGGTACCGACCCGGTCTGCCTGTGGATCACGACCGTGGCCGTGGTGGCCGGGCTGGTGGCCGGGCTGGTGACGGCCGGCCAGCCCGGTCCGGAAGCCGTCCCCGGGGGACGCCCCGCGCAGGCCGCCCTGCTGCCGCCCACGGCTTCCCGCCTGCCCCAGCAGTCAGGGGCTGGCCTGCGCCTGCTCGGCCAGGCCGCGGCTGCCTGCCAGTCGGTGACGTTCCAGGGGGTGCAGGTGCTCACCTGGTGGGGCCAGGCCGGCGCCAGCGCCGCCGCCGTGACCGTGTGGCACCGCCGCGACCGGGCCGCGCTCACCCAGGCGGCTCGCAGCCCGGCGGCCTGGCCGCGCGGCATGCACCGGCCAGCCCAGGCGCAAACGGCTGGCCTGGACCTGCCCAGCGCGATCGACATGACGGCGCGGCAGGTGCTGCTGCTGGCGGCGAATTACCGGGTGGCAGCGGGCGGCCAGGGCCGCGTGGCAGGCCGGGCCGTCCGGATCGTCACCGTCAGGCGGCGGGACGGCACGCTCGCTGCCCGGTTCTGGCTCGACCGGGCGACCCGGCTGCCGCTGCGACGCGATGTGTACGCGACGACGGGGGCGCTGGCCGGGTCGGACGCGTTCGTCAGCCTGCGGGTGGGCTCCGCCGCCGCGGCGGGCATGCCCGGCCCCGCGGCCCGCCCCTGGCCGCGGGATCTCGCCTTCTCCCAGCTGGTGGCGCTGCGCGGGCGGGGGTGGCCGGTGCCAGATCCGCTCCCCGGTCACCTGCTCCTGGTCGACGCGAGGGAAACCGCGAGCCCGGCCGGGCGGGTCGTGCACCTGGCATACTCGGACGGCTTGTCGCTGGTGTCGGTGTTCGTCCAGCGCGGGCACCTGCCGACGGTGCTGACCGGCTGGCGGGCCGTGGGCATGGCAGGCCACCGGGTGTACGCGGACGACCCCGACGGCATCAGCGTGGCCGCCTGGTCCGCGCACGGGTTCGTGTACACGCTGATCGGGCAGGCACCGGCCGCGACGGTGGGCCAGGTGGTCGCTGCCCTGCCGCACAGCGACCGCCAGCGCGCTCCCGGGCTGCTCGGCCGGCTCCGGCTCGGCGCCCATCGGCTGCTGAACTGGCTGACGCTCTCTCGGTAAAGCGCGGTTACAGTAGAGGGACCACCCTGGGGAGACCTAGGGACCCACCCCGGGAGACTTGCCGTGTTCGACCTGTCCATTACCAAGTTGCTGGTGCTGGCAGTGATCGCAGTAGTGATCTTCGGGCCGGACCAGCTGCCGAAGGTCGCCGCGCAAGCCGGCCGCGCCCTCCGCGAGCTGCGCCGCATGGCCGACGGCGCCCGCAATGACCTGCGGGAAGGGCTGGGCCCTGAGTTCAGCGACTTCGACGTAGCCGACCTGCACCCGCGCAATTTCGTGCGCAAGCACCTGCTGGACGGCTTCGATGACGAGCCGGCCAATGGCTCGGCCCACCCCGCGCCGGGGAACGGCAGCCAGGCGGCCGGGAACTCGGCGGCCACGCTCACGCCCGGCCAGGATCCCCCTTACGACTCCGAAGCCACCTGACTCGCCCCGCAGCGGTGCCGGTAGCACCCGGAGCACCCGTGCTGAGGATGGGGGTCAGGCCGGGGTCAGGCCCAGGCTGCGCCCGGCCAGGCTCCGCGCCCGGCTCCCGAGCTCGTCCGCGATCCGCGTGAGCTGCTCCGCGGCAGGCGACGACGGGTCTGACAGGACCAGTGGCACGCCCTCGTCCCCGCCTTCGCGGAGCCGGACGTCCAGCGGGACCTGGCCCAGCACCGGCACCTCGGCGCCGGTGAGCCGGGTCAGCGCGTCCGCCACCACCTGGCCGCCGCCCGACCCGAACAGCTCGACCGGCTCGCCGCAGTGCGGGCAGCTGAACGCGGACATGTTCTCGATGACGCCGACGATCCGCTGGTGGGTCTGCACCGAGATGGCCCCTGCCCGCTCGGCCACCTCCGAGGAGGCGACCTGCGGCGTGGTGACCACGATCAGCTCGGCGCTGGGCACCAGCTGGGCGACCGAGATGGCCACGTCGCCGGTTCCCGGCGGCAGGTCCATCAGCAGCACGTCCAGGTCGCCCCAGAAGACCTCGGCGAGAAACTGCTGGAGCGCCCGGTGCAGCATCGGACCGCGCCAGACCACCGGCGTGTTGCCCGGCGTGAACATGCCGATCGAGATCACGCTCACGCCGTGGGCAGCGGGCGGCATGATCATCTGCTCGACCTTGGTGGGCCGGCCGGACACGCCCAGCATCCGCGGGACCGAATGCCCGTAGATGTCGGCGTCAAGCACGCCGACCCGCTGCCCGCCGGCGGCGAGCGCGGCCGCCAGGTTGACCGTGACCGACGACTTCCCGACCCCGCCCTTGCCGCTGGCGATGGCGTACACCCGGGTCAGCGAGGTGGGCTTGGCGAACGGGATCTCCGGCTCAGGACGGCCGCCGCGCAGCTTCGTCTGCAGCTCCTTGCGCTGCTCTTCGCTCATGACGTCCAGGTCCACCTTGACCTGGGACACACCAGGCAGCTTGGACACGGCGGCGGTGACGTCACGGGTGATGGTGTCGCGCAGCGGGCAGCCCGCGATGGTCAGGTACACCTCCACCAGGACCGCGCCGTCCCCGGCGACCTCGACGTTCTTGACCATCCCGAGGTCGGTGATGGGGCGGTGGATCTCCGGGTCGAGGACCGACGACAGCGCGGTCGTCACCTGCTCGGCGGACGGCGGCGCGGCCACCCCGGGGGTCGTAGTCATGCTCTCATGCTACGAACAGCGGGATAGGGAGTCGAACGGCGGTGCGGCGCAGGCCCGCCCGGCGTGCGGTCACGCCGGGCGGGCACACCGCGGTTCCAGCCCGGCTTCCGGGGAGCCAAGGCCCAGGAACTGGTGCGCGCGGACGGCCTCCCGGGGGGAGCCGGTGCGCTCCCTGCTATTGCTCCGGCTCGCCGGTGACGGGGTTGAGGAACAGCGGCCGGAAGTTGGGGTGACTGAAGCTGAACATGGTGTCCAGCGAGCCCGCCACCGCGTCGAACGAGCCGCTGATCCGCTTCCCGCGCAGCCAGTTGTCCTCGATGAACCGGGGGATCGACGACTGGTCGGTCAGCGTGCCGGCCACCGCATTCTGCTTGGCCCAGGGCGAGATCACCATGAGCGGCAGCCGTGGGCCGTAACCGCAACGGCCCTGCTGGCCCGCAAGCGGCGTCCCGCTGCCGCACATGCCGGTGCCGGTGAGCGCGTCGGCGACCGAGGCGGACGGGTTGGTCACCCCGGAGAAGGCGTGGTCATACCAGCCGTCGGAGTCGTCGTAGGAGATGACCACGGCGGTGTTGTGCCAGTCCGGCGTCCGCTCCAGCGCGTTGATCTCCTTGATGATGAACTCCTGCTCGTCAATCGGATCGGAGTAGGCGGCGTGCCCGTCCTGATAGCCGGGGGCCTTCAGGAAGCTCACCGCCGGCAGCGCCGTCGGCGGCAGCGCGTGGCTGCCGATGGCGGCCACGAGCTGGTCGAAATCGCTGGTGTCGTAGTTGTGGTTAGGGGTGTCGAACTGCGGCGTGCCGTTCACGAAGTGCTGGGTGTCGGTGCCGATGGTGCGCAGCCCCGCCACCGTGTCCCGCCCGCTCGCGTTGACGGGGATCGTCAGGTGGTGCGGGTTGGCGGTCGAGGCGTAGTACTCGAACGGCTCGTGGTGGGCGATGTAGTCGTCCTTGAAGCCGTACTGGCCGGTGCCGGTGGCCAGCGGGCTGACCAGCCCCTTCCCGACCGGGGTCACGGCGTTGCAGATCCCCTGGTCGCTGGAGTTCGGCACGGACTGGAAGAACTTGCCCTTGAACTCGCCGGGGATGAAGCTCGCGGTGGACTGCCCGGGGTGTCCCGTCGCCGTGGCGGCAGCGGCGAAGGATGTCGTGGGCCGGAAGCCGCCCTGGAACCAGCCCCAGGACAGGTGGGCCGAGTTGAGCAGATCGCCGATGCTGCGGCCGCTCATCGCGACCGCGTCGCGGGTGGAGCAGTCATCCCAGAACGGCTGCGCGTCGCTGGTCAGCGAGAAGCCTCCCTGCCCGTCCGGGGTGAGGTCGGCGTTCGGGGCGGCGGCGGTGGCGACCGACGGGTTGTTCACGGTGTGGGACATGTCCACCCCGCCGGTATCGCCGGAGGCGAGGTTGATCGCGCCGGGCGCGGACGGGCCGAACGTGCTGCCGAACGAGTTGTCGCTCATCGCGAACCGCTGGGCGTAGTTCCACAGCCCCGTGACCGTGTTGCCGTCGTAGTAGTTCATGACGTCGTTGGCGTTGCAGGGGTTACCCTCAGGCGACTTGCCGCCGCCGGTGCCGACGCTCTGCGGGAACTTGTCCATCTTGCCGCCGTCGAACGCCCGCTGCTCGTCGTTGTAGTTGTGGTCCTGGTCGCAGGTGAGCACGTCGTTGACGCTGGCCGGGTCGTAGCGGCTGGGGTTAACGCCATTGGGGTTATTGGTCAGCAGCGCGCCGGTCAGCCCGTTGACCGACGGCGTGCCCGGCTTGGCGTGGAACGGCTGCCCGTCAGCGTTGGTCGCGTTCGGGTAGGTGCCGAAGTAATGGTCGAAGCTGACGTTCTCCTGGAAGATCACCACCAGGTGCTTGATGGGGGTCGCGGCCGCCTTGCCCGTTGCTTGCGGGCTCGCGGATGCCGCGACCGCGGTTGCCGCGCCGGCGATGGCGAGCGCGCCTGACGCCGCCAGCGCGAGCAGGCCGCGGATGGGTCGTCGCATGGGGGAACCTCCACAGTGGTTGCGATGCCGCCGCAAGACGATGGCCGGCCCGCTGACCGATCCGGTGAACGCAGGGTGGCGGACTCGTTAACTCCCCTGGGCGAGTACCTCAAACCGGGGCGAGCCGGTACACCACCCACCGCTCGGGAGGTGAGGCATCTTCTCGTTCGGGCACCGGATTGAGCCGGCCGGCCAGCAGCAGGCCGGTCACAGCATCCCACTCGGGACCGCCGGGCTCCACCCTGCTGACCGCGGCCGTCCACGACACCAGCAGCCCGCCGGTGTCCTTGCTCGGCACGGTCACCGTCACCCGGCCGGCTCCGGCCAGCCCCGGCAGCGGCTGCTCGCCGGGCCCGGTGAGCACGTAGGCGGCCCCGGGCGGGCCGGGCTGGCCGCCGCCACCGGATTGGCTGCCACCGGATTGGCTGCCACCGGATTGGCCGCCCCCGCCGGCCGCCAGCCAGACGTGCCAGGCCGGGCGCGGGCGGCCCGGCCCGGCCGTGATCCAGATGAGCCCGGCGCGCTTGGTAGCCTCCGCGATGAGCGCTTCGCTGCTCACGCATTCAGGGTGCCACGCCAACCGGAGGAAGGCCGACAGCATTGCCGCAGACCTATCGTTCCCGGCGCTCGTGCCTGGCGGTCCCCGCCAGCAGCCCCCGCTTCCTGGCCAAGTCCCGGGAACTGGCCGCCGACGAGGTCATGCTCGACCTCGAGGATGCGGTCGCGGAGACCGAGAAGACGCACGCCCGGCCAATTACCCGGGAAGCGGTCGGTCGGATCGCCGCCGACGTACCGGTGGCGGTGCGCGTCAACGGCGTCGAAAGCGGC
>JAIRTY010000026.1 GCA_031254715.1 Nocardiopsaceae bacterium
ACCGGCCCAGCCGGCCCTTCCCGGCGGTCTGTGCCTCGGCGATGAGCACGGTGCCCTCCGGCGCCCCGGCCGCCGCCTTCGCCAGCAGGTCGGCGTTGGTGGACCCGGTTGCAGGCACCACCCGGACCTGCTGCCACAGCCCGCCCGGCCGCACCAGCGCCCCGCGCAGGCCGCTCTCGCTGAGAGACCCGGCTTCCGCGCCCGGCGGTCTCGCCACGGTCACGCTTCCCTGGGCTCGCTCTCCCGCCGCCGGGCGAACGGCAGCCAGATCCGCTCGCCGGGACGGCGGCTGGCGAACGCCAGCCCAGCGGCCAGGCAGGCGAACGGGGTGACCGCCAGCTCATAGCGGTAACTGAAGCCGGAGGTCGCCGCCGGCAGCACGATGAGCGACACCGCCAGCAGCCACGGCAGCAGCGCGGGACCGCCCCAGGCCCGCACGGGGGGGTCACGGGGGGCCGTCTCCCGCGGGAGCCGGTACCGCCAGCGGGCGATCAGCCCGCCGAGGCCGGCCAGCAGCAGCACCCCGAGCAGCGTCCCGCGCAGGTAGAAGACCCGCTGGTAGGCATGCAGGAACCCGGCGAACGGCGGCACCGCGCGCGGCTGGCTGAGCCCGGGCTGGTAGACCCGCAGGGCGGGCCAGAACCCCCAGCCCGGGATGTGCGGCGGCGGGTTCGTGAACACGTAGAAGATGTCGGTCTTGCGGTCGTAGGCCAGGGTCCGCTGCCACCAGAACGAACGCCAGCTGTCGCTGGCCACGGCCTGCAGGTACGCCAGCGGCTGGGCTTCGATGGCGCGCCGCGCGAACTGCCCGGCGGGCCGGTTGACCTGGGGCTCGAACAGGCTGTGATGGGCGAGCCGCCAGAGCGGGTCCTGCTTGTTCCAGATGTACTCGGCCGCGATGGGACGCTGCGCCGGCGGCCGCGGGTCGCACAGCTTCGCCAGCGACGGCGGCGGCTTGATCACCGTGCAGTCGGCGAAGCTCATCGTCCGCCCGTACAGGAACACGCCATTCGATGTGGTCATGCTGAACGAGCCATGCTGGGCGTAGAAGACCAGCATGTACCCGGCCATCGGGACCACGCCCGCCGCCACCAGCGCGGCCACCGGCCGCCAGCCCGCCCGCCAGGCCAGCAGGCACACCGCGACCACCACGAGCAGCGGCAGGCCCACCGACCGGACCAGGGCGGCCAGCCCCACCAGCACCCCGGCGACCACGGCCACCCGCACGCTGACCCGGTCCCGCCATGCCCCGCCGGGGGTGTCTGAGGGGGTCGCCCCCCTGGGCCAGCACAGCAGCACGACTACGGCGGTGAGCAGGATCATGAACAGGGCGTCGGACATCACCTGCTGCTCAAGCTGCACCTGGTAGGCGTCGTACAGCACCGGCACCGCCGCCAGCGCCGCGCCCCAGGCCGGCAGCCCGCGCCGCCGCAGCAGCGCGTAGATGCCGGCCCCGATCGCCAGGCCCATCAGGTGCTGGAGCGCGGCAACCAGCTCGAAGCTGTGGAACGGTTCCAGCACCGCCAGGAAGGCGGGGTAGCCGCCCGGCCGCGCCCGGCTCGCGCTGTGGTACACAGCCGAGGCCACGTACGAGTAGGAGTCGTTGAACCAGATCACCGGCGGGTAGCCGAGCATGACCACGGCCCGTAGCGCCGCCGCCCCGGCCAGCACGGCGGCGAACAGCCAGTGCCGGGCGAGCAGCCCGCGGGCGCGCACCAGCCGCCCCGGCCCGGTACCAGGCCGGGCCGCCGGCCCGGGGCCGCCGGCCTGATCCGGCGCACCGGGTGCCCCCGGCGGCGGGATCACGTCATCGCGCGGGCGGGCTGCCGTGCCGCTGGCCGCTTCCCGGGCAGCAGCAGCTTGCCTGCCCCCCACCGCAGCATCCGACAAGCGCCCCTCCCGGGCTTCCCGAGGGTGCCGGCCAGCACCCGGCCGCAGACTACCGCTCCAATGACGCTACTCGATCGCCCGCGTCCGGCGGGCCGGGAACCCCGTACCTCCCCGGCAGTCACCCCGTATCTCCCTATCAGGGGCTATGGCGGTCCGACGGGGTGCTGCGGCATGGCAGGATTTGGAGACGTGACCCGGATACTCACCGCGCTGACCGCCGTCCGGCGGCACTGGATCTTCGCGATCGCGCTGTGCCTCGGCCTGGCGATCAGGGTCATTGCCATGATCGGCTTCCCGCCGGCGATCTGGTTCGGCGGGGACTCCGCCTCCTACCTGTCGACCGCGCTGCGGCATGCGCCCGGCACCTCCCGCCTGTCCGGGTACGGGGTGATGCTGATGGTGCTGCGGCCCTTCCGCAGCTTCACGCTGGTGGTAGGGGTGCAGCACCTGCTGGGACTGGCCGTGGCCGTCATGATCTACGCGGTGGCCCGCCGGTACCGGCTCCCGGCCTGGGGGGCGGCGCTGGCGGCGCTGCCGGTCCTGTTCGACGCGTACCAGATCCAGCTCGAGCACGAGATCCTGCCGAGCGTCCCGTTCGGGTTCCTGGTCATGGCCGCCGTCACGCTGATCGTCTGGTGGCGCCGGGACCGGCCGGCCTGGGCCACGGTCACGGCCGGGGTCCTGCTCGCGGTGTCCGCCACGATCTGGCCGGTCGGCCTGCCGTTGCTGCTGCTCTACGTCCTGTACCTGCTGCTGCGCCGGACCGGCTGGCGGGCGTTCGCCGTCACCGTGGTCGCCGCCGCGGTGCCGCTCGGCGGGTACCTGTTCTGGTTCAACTCGGCCTACGGCGAGTTCGCGTTCAGCAACAGCGACGGCATTTACCTGTGGTCACGGACCATGACCTTCGCCAACTGCGCGGTCATCAGGCCGCCGGCCAGCGAGGCCGGGCTGTGCCCGCACCGGCCGCTGACCGGTCGGCCAGCGGCCAGCTCGTTCATCTGGATACCGGATACCCCCCTCAACAACCTGCCCCGCCCCAAGTTCTCGGCCCGTAACAACTCGCTGGCGATGAACTTCGCGCTGCGTGCCATCTCGGCTCAGCCGGGCGGCTACGCGCGGGCGGTGGCGGGGAACGTCGCGAAGAGCTTCACCTGGAACCGGCCGGCCTACCCGAGCCACCTCATCACCAACCGCTACGAGTTCCGGTACGCGACCAAGCCCACGGTCCCGCCCGGGCTCGTCGTCATTCCCGGCTACACCCTGGCCTCCCTCCAGCGCGCGTACGGGGGCGTCACCACCACCCGGGCGGTGCAGCCGTTCTCCGGCTTCCTCATCGGCTACCAGCGTTACGTGTACCTGCGTGGCACCCTGCTCGGGGTGATCCTGCTGATCGGCCTTGCGGGCGTGGTCCGCAGCTGGCGGCGCGGCGGGATCCGGCGGCTGGCTGACTGGGGCGGCCCCGGCCTGTTCCCATGGGCCGCCACGGTCGCGCTGCTGATCGTCCCGGTCCTGACCGCCGACTTCGACCCGCGCTATGTGCTGATCTCGATGCCGGCCGCATGCCTGGCGGGAGCGCTCGCGTTTGCCCGCCCGGCGGCCGCCGACCGGCCGGCCGGTGAGCCCGCCGGCGCGGTCAGCTCGCGGCCCGCCGCTCCCGGCGCCACTGCCAGGCGGTGACGGCCGCGCCGGCCGCGGCCAGCACCGCGACCGCGGCGAACGTGGCCGCGTCCGCATGCGCCGAGGCGTGCCGGAACGCGCCGCCCGGGTGCGCCGGCAACGAGCCAGCCAGGTTGAGGTACAGCGTCCCGAACGTCGCCACGCCGACCACCAGCGCCAGCTGGTTGACCGTGACGACCACCCCGGTGGCGTCGGACGCCTGCGCCACCGGGACCCGCTGCAGCACGAACGTCATCAGCGGGCTGAAAGCGGCCGCCATGCCGGCGCCGGTCAATCCGCTCGCCAGGTAGATGGCCACGCCGCCGGTCCCGCCGCCCCGCAGCAGCAACGCCAGCCACAGCATGCCAGCGGCCTCCGCCAGGAAGCCGAGCACGGCAAGCTGGTGGTGGGAGAGCCGGGACAGCCGCTGCCAGTTGAGGCTCACCAGGGCGAACGCGGCCGCGGCCGGGACGAACGTCAGCCCCGCCCGCAGCGCCGAGTCGCCGATCCCGCCCTGCAGGTGCAGCGCCAACGCGAAGAAGAAGCCGCCAAGCCCGGTCATCGCCGCGAACAGTCCCGCGATGGCGGCCGCGATCCCCGGGTGGTTCAGCACCCGGCCCGGGATGAGCGGCGATCCGCCCGCCGCGGCGGCCCTGCGCTCGGCCAGCGCGAAACCGGCCAGCAGCACCGCCGATCCGGCCAGCAGCAGCCAGCCCCAGCCGGGCCAGTGCTCCGGCTGGCCCAGGACCAGCGGCAATACCAGCGCCAGCACCGCGGGGGTCAGCAGCGCCAGGCCCGGCAGGTCCAGCCGGCGGCCCGGCTCGCCGCGGCCGTGCGGCAGGTACCGGCCGCCGGCGGCCAGCAGCGCGGCCCCGATCGGGACGTTGACCAGGAACACCGGCCGCCAGCTGGCGCCGGTGAGGTGGAGGCTGATCAGCATCCCGCCCACGACCTGACCGGCCACGGTGGCGCCGGCCAGCACCGCCGAGTACCGGCGCATCGCCCGGGCCCTGGCAGTGCCCTGGAATGTCCGCTGGATGAGGCTCAGCACCTGCGGGATCATGGCTGCCGCCCCCGCGCCCTGGATGAACCGCAGGCCGATCAGGACGCCGGTGGTGCCGGCCAGCCCGCAGCCCAGCGAGGCGAGCGTGAACACCGTCAGCCCGGCCTGGAACAACCGCCGGTGACCCAGGATGTCGCCCAGCCTGGCCCCGGTGACCAGCAGCACCGCGTAGGCGATCGTGTAGGCGGCGATGACCAGCTGCAGGCCGGCGCCGGTCGCCTGCAGGCTGGCATGGATCGAGGGCACGGCGACGTTGACGATGGCGGCGTCCATGACCGCCATGAACTGGCCGAGCAGGACGATGGCGAGCAGGACCCCGGGCCGGGCGGCAGCTGCCGGGGCGGCCGTCGCGGCGGGCGGGGCCTGGGCACGGGTGCTGATGTCGGTCATGACCGTCAGCCTGCCGGGCAACTGATGCCAGTACTAAGAGCCTGCTTATCCTGGTACCAGCAGCACCTGGCAACCACCGTGCCGGTCCGCGAGGATGGGGACATGCGCAACGGAGCACCCGCGCCGCCCGCCCGGACGGCGGCCGCCCACGGTCACCCGCGGCGGGCCGAGCTGGCGGGGGTCCTCCGCCCCC
>JAIRTY010000684.1 GCA_031254715.1 Nocardiopsaceae bacterium
CTGGCGGGCAACCGGGCCGTGGGCGCGCCGCCCCGGCCCCGGGAGTCGGCCGCCAGCCAGGGAGCACCAGCCCCCCGCCCGGTCACCTGATCCGGCCGCGGGTCCGGGGTATCGCCGGCGGCCGGGCGCGTGCCAGCGCGGCCTGATTGAGCGGCCTGATTAATGGTCAGTCCCTGCGCCCTCGGGCCCTAGGATTAACTGCATGTCCATCGCCCGTGACGAGGTCGCTCATCTGGCCCGGCTGTCGCGGCTGGCCCTGGCGGATGAGGAACTCGACCACCTGGCCGGCCAGCTCGACGTCATCATTTCTTCGGTCGCCCGCGTGCAGGAGGTAGCGGTGACCGGCGTGCCGCCCACCTCGCACGCGGTGCCGCTGGAGAACGTGTACCGCGAGGACGAGGAAGCGCCCTGCCTGACGGCTGAGCAGGCCCTCGCCGGAGCGCCAGCGTCCGAGCAGCAGCGGTTCCGGGTCCCTCGCATCCTGGCGGAAGACTGACCATGGACAGCGAGCTGACCAGGATGACGGCCGCCGCGCTGGCGGCGGCGATGGCGGCCGGAGAGGTGTCCGCCGCCGAGGTCACGCGGGCGCACCTGGACCGGATCGCCACCGTCGACGCCAGGGTGCACGCGTTCCTGCACGTGGCGGGCGAGGCCGCGCTGCGGGTCGCGCGATCGGTAGACGAGCGGCGCGCCGCCGGCGAGGCACTCGGCCCGCTGGCCGGTATCCCGATCGCGCTCAAGGACATCTTCACCACCGCCGACATGCCCACCACGTGCGGCTCGGCCATCCTCGACGGCTGGCAGCCGCCCTACGACGCGACCATCACCGCCCGGCTCCGGCGGGCGGACATGCCGATACTCGGCAAGTCCAACCTGGACGAGTTCGCCATGGGGTCATCCACCGAGAACTCCGCGTTCGGGACCTCCCGCAACCCCTGGGACCTGGACCGGGTACCTGGTGGCTCGTCCGGCGGCTCGGCGGCGGCGGTGGCGGCGTGGGAGGCGCCGGTCGGCATCGGCACCGACACCGGCGGGTCGATCCGGCAGCCGGCCTCGGTGTGCGGCCTGGTCGGAGTCAAGCCCACCTACGGCGGCTCCTCCCGGTACGGGCTGGTGGCGTTCGCGTCCTCACTCGACACCCCGGGCCCGCTGGCGCGCACCGTGCTGGACGCGGCGCTCGTGCACGAGGCGATCTCCGGCCACGATCCGTGCGACGCCACCTCGGTGGACGCCCCGGTGCCGCCGGTGGTGGCCGCCGCCAGGCAGGCCGATGTGAGCGGGCTGCGGGTGGGCGTGGTGTCCGAGTTCAGCGGCGAGGGCTACCAGCCCGGGGTGCTGGCCAGGTTCGGCGAGGCGGTCGAGCTGCTGGAATCGCTGGGTGCGAAGGTCACCGAGGTCTCCTGCCCGCACTTCACCTACGCGCTCCCCGCCTACTACCTGATCGCCCCGAGCGAGGCCTCGTCCAACCTGGCCAGGTTCGACGCGATGCGGTACGGGCTGCGGGTGGGCGACGACGGCACCCACAGCGCCGAGGAGGTCATGTCGCTGACCCGGGCGCGCGGCTTCGGCGCCGAGGTGAAGCGCCGGATCATGCTCGGCACCTACGCGCTGTCCAGCGGGTACTACGACGCCTATTACGGCAAGGCACAGCAGGTGCGGACGCTGATCATCAGGGACTTCGAGGCCGCGTTCGAGCAGGTGGACGTGCTGGTGTCGCCGACCACCCCGACCACCGCGTTCCCGATCGGGGAACGGACGGACGACCCGCTCGCCATGTATCTCGCCGACTTGTGCACGATCCCGTCGGACCTGGCGGGCAACGCGGCGCTGTCGGTGCCGTGCGGGCTCGCGCCGGAGGACGGGCTGCCGGTCGGGCTGCAGATCATGGCCCCCGTGCTGGCCGACGACCGGCTCTACCGGGTGGGTGCCGCGGTGGAGGCCGCGCTCGACCAGCGCCGCGGGCATCCGCTGCTTCACGACGCGAAAGGGCTCGGCTCATGACTGAGGCCGCGGCGGTGGTGCCCTTCGACGAGGCGGTAGCCAGCTACGACCCGGTGATCGGGCTGGAGACGCATGTCGAGCTGGGGACCCGCACCAAGATGTTCTGCGGCTGCCGGGCCGAGTTCGGTGGTGCGCCCAACTCCCAGGTCTGCCCGGTCTGCCTCGGCCTGCCCGGCTCGCTGCCGGTCGCTAACCGGGCCGCCATCGAGTTCACCATCCGGATCGGGCTCGCGCTCAACTGCACCATCGCCGGCTGGTGCCGGTTCGCCCGGAAGAACTACTTCTACCCGGACATGCCGAAGAACTTCCAGATCTCGCAGTACGACGAGCCGCTGTGCACCGACGGCTGGCTGGAGGTGCAGGCCGAGGAGCCGCAGCCGGGCGGCGGCACCGCCCCCCGCCGGATCCGGGTCGGCATCGAGCGGGTGCACATGGAGGAGGACACCGGCAAGTCGTTGCACGTGGGCGGCGCCACCGGCCGCATCCACGGCGCGGACTACTCGCTGGTCGACTACAACCGGGCCGGCATCCCGCTGGTCGAGGTCGTGACCAGGCCCGTCGAGGGCACCGGCGCGCTCGCGCCGGCGGTGGCCCGCGCCTACGTCACCGAGCTGCGGGACCTGATGCGGGCGCTCGGGGTCTCGGACGTGCGGATGGAGGAAGGCTCGCTGCGCTGCGACGTCAACACGTCGCTGTCGCCGCGGGGCTCGGGGCGGCTGGGGACCCGGACCGAGACCAAGAACGTCAACTCGCTGCGCTCGGTGGAACGCGCCGTCCGCTCCGAGGTCAGCCGGCAGGCGGCCGTGCTCGACGCGGGCCAGCCGGTGACGCTGGAGACCCGGCACTTCCACGAGGACTCCGGCATCACCACGCCCGGCCGGAGCAAGGAGGAAGCACAGGACTACCGCTACTTCCCCGAGCCCGACCTGGTGCCGGTCGCGCCGTCACGGGAGTGGGTGGAGCAGATCCGGGCCGGGCTGCCGGAACTGCCCGCTGCCCGGCGGGAACGGCTGAAGACGGAGTGGCAGCTGTCGGACCTGGAGTTCGCCGCGATCCACAACGCCGGCGCGGTGGAACTGGTCGCCAGGACGGTGGCGGCCGGTGCCAGTCCGGCCGACGCCCGCAAGTGGTGGCTCGGCGAGCTGGCCCGGCGGGCGAACGAGTCCGGCGCCGAGCTCACCGCGCTGCCCATCATGCCCGCCGACGTGGCCAGGGTGGCCGCCCTCACCGGCGCCGGAACTCTCACCGACCGGCTGGCCCGGCAGGTGATCGACGGCGTGCTGGCGGGCGAGGGCACGCCGGATGAGGTGGTGGCGGCCCGGGGACTGGCGGTGGCGGGCGAGGATGCGCTGTCCGCCGCGGTGGATGAGGCCATCGCGGCCGATCCGGGGGCTGCCGAGAGTGTCCGCGGAGGGAAGGTCGCCGCCGCGGGCGCCCTGGTGGGCAAGGTGATGAAGGCGACCGGCGGCAAAGCCGACGCCGCCCGCGCTCGCCAGCTCATCCTGCAGCGCCTCGGGCAGGGCTAACATCTGCTCCCGTCTTGGGGGAGGATTCTCAGCCGGTGCGGCCGAGAATCCTCCCGTTAACCGTCGGTCGTGAGGAGTTTGCGTGCGGATCTGGGTCCCTACGGCGGAGGTAGCGCAGGCGCTGGCGGGGCTGCCGGAGGGGGCCGTTGATGTGGTCCCCGGCGGCGGCCCGCTGCCCGCCGGGTCCGGCGAGGTGGGGTTCTACGTACCGTCGTTCTTCCCCGACCCGCCGGCGGTGGGGGAGGTGCTGCGCAGGCTGCCGGCCCTGCGGGTGGTGCAGACCCTGACCGCCGGGGTGGACAAGCTGCAGCCCTACATCCCGCCCGGCGTGACCTTGTGCAACGCCCGTGGCGCCCACGATGCCAGCACCGCCGAATGGGTGGTGGCCGCCATGCTCGCGGCGCTCCGTGACTTCCCGTACTTCGCCCGCGAGCAGGCTGCGGACCGGTGGAGCTACCGGCACACTGGCACCCTGGCCGGGAAGACGGTGCTGATCGTCGGTTACGGATCGATCGGCGCCGCGGTCGAGCGGAGGCTGGCGGGCTTCGAGGTCACGGTGCGCCGGGTGGCCCGCCGCGCCCGGGACGGGGTGGCAGCCGTGACCGAGCTGCCCGGGTTGCTGCCGGAAGCCGACGTGGTGGTGATCCTGGCGCCGGTGACGACGGAGACCATCGGCATGGTGGATGCGGCGTTCCTGGCCCGGATGAAGGACGGGGCGCTGCTGGTGAACGCCGCCCGCGGTTCGCTGGTCGTGACCGGCGCGCTGGCCGATGAGGTGCGGAAGGGTCGGCTGCTGGCCGCCGCTGATGTCACCGACCCCGAGCCGCTCCCGCCCGGGCATCAGCTGTGGCAGCTCCCCGGACTGTTCATCACCCCGCACGTGGCCGCGTCAACGCCCCTGTCGACCGCGCGGAGCCTGGCACTCGTGCGGGCACAGGCGGCACGCTGGCTGGCCGGGGAACCGAGAAAGTAGTTTAGGTAAAACAAACTTTACTCAATTCCCCCGAATAACGCTAGGCCACTTTTCTTGCCTCCCTGCGCATTCGACCCAGATAACCGGACGATCTCTAAGCGCCCGGTTCAAACCAACGCCGGAACCGGGCGCTTAGAGATCGTCCGGTTATCTGG
>JAIRTY010000189.1 GCA_031254715.1 Nocardiopsaceae bacterium
CCAGCAGCCGGTCACCGGCACTCCCCCGGCCCTGCACACGGCCGTGGCCGCCCAGCACGTGGACGCTCTGCGGGGTCATCCCGAGGTGCCCCATGACCGGGATGCCGGCCTGGACCAGCGCCCTCACCTGAGGGAAGACGGAACTGCCGCCCTCCAGCTTGACCGCTTGAGCGCCGCCCTCCTTGAGGTGGCGGCAGGCGCTGGCGAGCGCCTGCTGCGGGGACGACTCATACGAGCCGAGCGGCAGGTCGGCGACGACCAGCGCGGTCCTGGTGCCGGAGACCACCGCCCGTACCAGCGGAACGAGCTGGTCCATGGTCACCGGGACGGTGGTGTCGTGCCCGTACACCATGACCGATGCGGTGTCGCCCACCAGCAGCGCACGTATCCCGGCGCGCTCGAACAGGCCCGCCGTGAGCGCGTCGTAGCTGGTGAGCATGGCCCACCGGTCGCCATGATCGGTTGCGGCCCGCAGGTCCGCCACCGTGATGCGGCGATCGGCCGGCCAGGAGAACCCAGTCATCGCAATCCCTCTCTGCCGGTTCGCGCGGTCGCCGCGAGGTCGGCGCCGCGCCCGCAGGTTAGTCTCGCAGCACCCGGCGAGAGGAGTCCCAGTGCTGCAGGCGTTCGCTTACTGCCAGGTCGCGGTCCTGGTCCGGCACTGGTTCGAGATCAGCCTTACCGACAGCCACCTGGAGCACGGCACACGGGTCGAGCTCCGCCTCCTCGATCCGCAGCCTCACCGCGGGTCCGAGTCGGCGGCGCAGCGCATCGTGGCCGATGCCCCGGTGTGGCGGGCCGACCTGTTCGATCGCATCGGCGGCACGCCCGGGGATTTCGAGGCGGCGCACTTCCACCCGTTCTTCACCGGCCCCGAGCCCAGCGAACGGCATTGGGACGACGCGGTCAGGACGGCCCCGTGGGAATGGCTGCGCCGGCAGCTCGCTGACCTCGGCGCCATCGCGGCTGCGGCCGGGGTGACGCTCACCGACCCGGCGGCCGAGAGCGAGCAGGTCCTGGCCGATCTGCCGGCGATCCTGACGGCGGCGCAGAGCCTGGCCCCCGGGCAGTGCCGGTCCAGCCACCAGTGCCACGCCTGGACCAGCGACGTGACCACGGCGGTGGCGCTGATGCTCGAGCAGCTGGCACGGCCGGACCTGCTCGACCGCGGTTACGCCGCGCCCTGGCTGCGGCGAGCACGGTCCGGCCGGACCATTTAAGCTGTTCCTGAAGCCAATTGCCGCTGAGCGAAGAAGGGCGCCCCTTGTCAGGAAACAAGGACGACTGGTTCTCGGCACCGCTTCCGGCCGTGGAGCCGGTCCAGTTCGACACCAGCGTTGCTCACCCGGCCCGCGTCTACGACTATTGGCTGGGCGGGAAGGACAATTTCGGCGCCGACCGCGAGGCGGCCGAGCAGGTGATCGCCGCCCGGCCGTCCATTATCCGCGACATCCGCGCCAATCGGGCCTTCCTGCGCCGGGCAGCCGCCTACCTGGCGGCCGAGGCTGGGGTGCGGCAGTTCCTCGACGTCGGCACGGGAATCCCTACCAGCCCGAACGTGCATGAGGTGGTCCAGGCCGTCGCTCCCGGCGCCTCGATCGTCTACGTCGATAACGACCCGATCGTGCTCGCCCACGCCCGGGCCCTGCTCACCAGCGGTGAAGAGGGAACGACCGCCTACATCGACGCCGACCTGCGCGACCCGGGCCGCATCTTGCAGGAGGCGGCCGCGACCCTCGATTTCACCCAGCCGGTCGCGGTGCTGCTGGTCGGGATCCTTCACCTGATCAGCGAGGAAGAGGACCCGTACGCGATCGCGGCGCAGTTGCTGGCGGCGGTGCCGCCAGGCAGCTACCTGGCGGTGAGCCACCCCGCCAGCGACGTCAATGCTGAGGTCGTGGCCGAGGGGGCACGGCGCTACAACCAGTCGGTGGCCACCCCGCAGACCCGGCGCAGCTTCGCGGAAGTCTCCCGTTTCCTGGCAGGCCTGGAGCTCGTGGAGCCTGGCGTCGTGCAGTGCCACCGGTGGCTTCCGGAGCCGGGCGCATCGGTTCAGGACTATGAGGTGTCCTGCTGGGGCGCGGTGGGCCGCAAGGCCTAGCCCGCGCGTGCCCCGGCCGCGAGCCCGGCCCGGGCGCGGCAGAGCCGCAGCACGCTCGCGATGACCTCGTGCCCGGTCCGGCCTGCCGCGGTGAGAATGGACTCCGGGTGGAACTGCACCGCCCACCGCCCCGCCGCGGCGTTCTCGATCGCCATCACCACCCCGTCGGCGGTCGCCGCGGTCACCGTGAAGCCGCCTTTGACCTGCCCAGGAACCGCGTGCAGGGAGTGGTACCTGGCGGCGGTGAACTCCTGCGGCAGGCCCGCGAGCAGGCCAGGCTCACCGGGCGAGCCGGTGCGGAGCACCCGGCCGGGCTTGCCGTGCGCGGGCTCGGGCAGCAGGGCGAGCTCTCCGCCGGCGTGCTCCACCATCGCCTGCAGCCCCAGGCACACCCCGAACACGGGCAGCTCCCGCGCATCGAGTTCGGCGAGCAATGCCTCGCAGCCGAAATCCGACGGCCGGCCAGGCCCGGGCGAGAGCACCACCAGGTCGGGGCGGCTGGCGTCGAGCACCGCCGGGTCCAGCGGCGCCCGCAGCGTGGTCACCTCCGCCCCCTGCTGCCGGAAGTAGCTCGCGAGCGTGTGCACGAACGAGTCCTGGTGGTCCACCAGCAGCACCCGCAGTCCGGTCCCGGGCAGCTCGCCGGCGCCGGGAGCCGGCGGTGCGGGGGCAGGCGACCGTTCGGAATCATGATCGGCCTCCTGGCCGGCGGCCCCCGCCAGCGTTTCCAGCAGCGCGCGCGCCTTGAGCTCGGTCTCCCGCTCCTCGGCCGCCGGGTCGGAGTCGAACAGCAGCGTCGCGCCCGCCCGGACCTCGGCCACCCCGCCGCGGATGTGCGCGGTGCGCAGGGTGAGACCGGTGTTCATGTTGCCGTCGAAGCCCAGCACCCCGACCGCTCCCCCGTACCAGTGCCGGGGCACGTACTCGTGGTCCTCGATGAACTGCATGGCCCAGGCCTTGGGGGCGCCGGTGACCGTGACGGCCCACATGTGGGTGAGGAACGCGTCCAGCGCGTCCAGGCCGGGCCGCAGCCGGCCCTCGATGTGGTCCACGGTGTGGATGAGGCGGCTGTACATCTCGATCTGCCGCCGCCCGATCACGGTCACGCTGCCGGGCACGCAGACCCGCGACTTGTCGTTGCGGTCCACGTCGGTGCACATCGTCAGCTCGGACTCGTCCTTGGCCGAGCTGAGCAGGGCGCGGATGTTCTCCGCGTCCTCCAGCGCGTCCCGCCCCCGCCGGATCGTGCCGGAGATCGGGCACGTCTCCACCCGTTCCCCGGTGACCCGGACGTACATCTCGGGCGAGGCGCCGACCAGGCACTCGCCCTCACCGAGGTTGAAGAAGAACTCGTACGGCGCCGGGTTGCGCTGGCGCAGCCGCTGGTAGAAGGCGGCGGGCGAGCCGCACCGGGCCCGGAATACGTGACTGGGCACCACCTCGAACAGGTCGCCGCGGGCGAACTTCTCCCTGGCCTGCGCCACGACCCTGGCGTAGGAGCCCGGCTCGGGCCGGGCCGGGAGCTCGCCGCGGGATGGCGCCGTGTCCTCCCTGGCTGGCACGGCGGGGCCGGAGCTGGGCGCGGGGGCGGTCTCGCGGGGCAGGCCCGCGGTGCTCGCGCCGCCGGCGGCGAACTCGTACCGGTACCGCACCGCGGTCTCCCGCTTGCGGTCCAGCACGTAGAGCTCGTCCGGCAGGTGCAGCACCAGGTCACGCTGGCCGGCCGGGCGGGCGTGCGCCAGCCGCACCGGCTCGAACTGGAACGCCAGGTCATACCCGAACGCGCCGTACAGCCCCAGGTGCGGGTCCGGCCGCCCGCCCTGGCCGGACGCCGCGAAGGCGGCTATGACCTCGCGGATCGCGGAGAACACGGTCGGGCGGCGGCTCCGGTCCTCCTCCGCGGCCAGCCCGGCCGGCTCCGGGATCACCACGGTCACCGCCCGGTCGCGGCCGGCTGACTGGTCGCGGGCCGGTACCGGCTCGCCGGCCCGGCGCAGCGCGGCGCCGAGCACCGGCAGCAGCACCTCGCCCCGCTGGTTCAGGGCCCTGGCGGTGATCCGCCTGCCGCTGGCGACGATCTCCGCGCACGGGTTCACGTAGGCCAGGTGCCACCGGCTGTACCGGCCCGGGTACTCCATCCCCGAGCTGAGCACCCCGCCCCGGCGCTGGTCGGCCAGCGCGCAGACGCCGTCGAGCAGGGACGGGTCGAACGGCTCGGCCGTACGGGACACGGTGATCCCGTCCGCGGTCACGAACCGGGTGTGCTGGCAGGCCTGTGCTGCCGGGTCCATAGGGCCCCCTGCGGTCAGGCCCGGCACCGGCGAAAGCAAAGCGACCGCCGCTGCCGGACGGTCGCTGCTGCTGTGGTACGCGCGAGCCAGGAACCGCCTATCGGCGGCGCCACCACTGGCGGGCTGACCTGGTTCGCATGGAGGGAGCCTAGCCGGTCTCGTCCGGCCACGCCAGCGACCCGCGCTCCGGGTCCTGGCCTGCGCCCTCGCCTGGTCTCCCAGCTGCTCTCTCGCCGGGCCTCTCGCCGGGCAGGGCCGGGGTGCGCTCATCCTCGGTCCGCACCACCGACGAGTGGCTGAGCACCGCGATGCCGGCGACCGCGACCACTCCCCCGCCCAGCTGCAGCACCAGCTGGCCCGGCGAGGACGCGAGCCGTTCCCCGAACACCGTCGCCGCGATCACGACCGCGGCGACCGGTTCCAGCGTGTCGATGACCGGCAGGCTGAGCGAGAGCGGCCCGGCGCCGAACGCGCTCTGCCCGAACAAGCCGCCCAGCAGCCCGGCCCCGATCAGCGCGTATGGCTCCCAATGTGTCAGCACGCCGATGCCATGGCTGGTGAGCAGGCCGACGCAGCTCTTGGCGAGCGCGTCCAGCAGGCCGTAGACGCCGCCTGCGGCGGCGGCCAGCCACACCACCCGGGCGTGCCCCCGCAGCCGCTCAGCGGCCAGGGCAGCGGTCACGGTCAGGGCTCCGACTCCCAGCACCGCCGGCGCCCAGGCCAGCACGCCGGGCACGCTGATCCCCTCGGTCGGCGGCGACACCGCCAGGAACACCGAGATCCCGGCCGTGATGGTCAGCGCTCCGGCGGCATCCCGCCAGGTCAGGCGGCGCCGGTTGCGGCGGGCGATGAGCGGCAGCGCGAACAGCACGTCGGTGGCCGCCAGCGGCTGGACCAGCGCCAGCGGGCCGAACGCGAGGGCAAGGCCCTGCAGCGCGAACGAGAACGCTGATAGCCCGACCCCGGCCAGCCATCGGGGCTGCCGGGCGAGCCGCAGGAGCAGCCGGGCCTGCAGGACCTTTTCCTCGGTGCGGACGGCCTGCTGCTGCTGGATGAGTGAGCCCACGGCGAAGCAGAAGGCCGCGGCGAGCGCGGCCGCCACGGCGATCGCAGTTGCCACCCCAGTAGCACCCTCGGTGTGGTCTACCCCGTCCGGGCTGGGTCCATAACGTTGTGCCCGGCCCGCGAAGCGTATCGCCCGGTATGGAATCCGAGGTCAGCGGGGGGCCGGCCCCGAAGGTTCCGTCGCCCCGCAGAAGGGTCCCTGGTCAGGTTGCCGATCTCGTGCGACCCTCCTGGTATGAGTATGAGATTTCCGCGCCACGGCGCCGACGGGCACCCCGCAGGTACCGCCGCCCGGCGGGAGACCTCAGACCCGGTCCCCGGCTCCCCGGGCCCCGCGGCATCGGAGGACCCTGTGCCCGACCGTTCCTGCTGCTGCCTGGCCCGCCCGGCGGCACGGGTAACCATGCCGGCCGGCGACAGCCGGGCCGAACCGGTCGACCTGTGGCTGTGCGGCCATCACCTGCGAGCCTCCCGCCAGGCCCTGGACCGGTCGGAGGCCGAGGTGCTCGTCCTGCCTCCGGCTGGCGACCTGGCGGAGCACCCAGCCCCGGTCAGTTAGCTCCCCGCCCGGCAGCTGGCGCTCCGGTCCCGCAAGTGGCTACATCTCAACGTCCTGCCGGGCGTTCAGGCCCGGCTGGAAGGCGGCCGCGCGGCCCGATGTGTTCACGCTTAGAACCGGAGTTCGTAAAGCGCACCAGGCGTAGCATCGTGGGACAAGAGCACGCGGGTGCTCTCATTCGGCTATCAACGGCAGGTCATGCGCACTCAAGTCGGCATCGTCGGGGCCGGCCCGGCCGGTCTCCTGCTCTCGCACCTGCTCGCACAGCGTGGCATCGAGTCGGTGCTGGTGGAAATCCGCAGCCGCGCCTACTGCGAGGCCAGGCAGCGGGCGGGGGTGCTGGAGGACGGCAGCGTCAAGCTGCTGCGCGAGGCGGGCCTGGCGACCCGGCTGGACGCCGAGGGCCTCGAGCACGGCGGCATCTACCTGCAGTTCGCCGGCGAGCGGCATCACATCGACTTCCGGGACCTGGCCAGCGGCCGGACCGTCACCGTGTACGCGCAGACCGAGGTGGTCAAGGACCTGATCGCGCGCCGGCTGGCCGACGGCGGGCAGCTCGAGTTCGAGGTGAGCGACACCGCCGTGGCGGCGCTGGACACCAGCAGTCCGGTGCTGTCCTACACCGATGCCGGCGGCACCCGCCACGAGGTGACCTGCGACGTGATCGCCGGGTGCGACGGTTTCCACGGGATCTGCCGTGCCGCCGTCCCGGCCAGCCTGCTGACCGTCACCGAACGGGAGTACCCGTACGCCTGGCTCGGGATCCTGGCCGAGGTACCGCCCTCCACCGAG
>JAIRTY010000243.1 GCA_031254715.1 Nocardiopsaceae bacterium
CTGCCGGTTGCCGCGCGGCAGCCCGTGCGCGGCCTCGACCCGCGTCGCGTAACGGTATTCCAGCAGCGAGTGGGCGCCCTCGCCAGCGGCGCCGACGGCCCGCAGCAGGTCAGCTCGCCAGCGCACCCGGCTCCTGGTGTGAATGGCCGCAGCCATCTGGTCAGCGGTGATCCGGCGCCGTCCCACCGCCCGCAGCACCAGTCCGACCGCGTCGTCCAGCGTGGCGGCAGATCCGGCAAGGTCCAGGACCGTATCGGCGACCCGGGTGCGCGGCGGGGCCAGCGCCGGATGGCGCGCCTGCGCCAGCCGTCCGGAGTAATGGACAACTACCCGCGACGGGCGGCTGATCGTGCTGCCGATGGGCAACGTGACGTGGATCAGCGGCGCCGGCACATCGAGCAGGCCATGTAATTCTGCCGCTGTCTGGTGACTGAGCGCCGCCGCAGGCCCAGCCTTGAGCACGGCTGCCCAGAGCTGGGCGGGGCGCGGTACTTCCCCGCTGAAAGTCGCGTAGACCCCGCGGTGAAGCCGCTGCCACCGCCCGCCTGACAGCCGGCTCTCGATCGTCTTGCTGGTCAGCCCGGCGGCAAGTGCCTGCTGCCGGGTGAGCACGCCGCGCTGCAGCCAGAGCAGGTCGCGCTGCTGCTCCCGGAAGCTTTCACTCACGCCTGCCAGCCTCGCTACGCCACCGCCGCATCGCCACCCAGAATCCGGCGGCTGTGGATAACCCATGTACCCGGACGGGACTCACCCAGGCGGCCCGGCCGCAGCTGGAGGTTAGCCGCCGCGGGCGCGGCGCATCGCCGGGACGGCCTCACTCGCCGCGGGCGCGGCGCTTTCGCCGGGACGGCCTCACTCGCCGCGGGCGCGCGGGCGCGGCGGGGTTACTAGCCGCGGGCGCGCGGGCGCGGCGGGGTTACTGGCCGCGGCGCGCGGGGGCGGGCGGCCTCACTCGCCGCGGGCGCGGCGGGCGCGCTGGCGGAAACGTTCCTTGCCGTCGAGCACGGTCTTGCGGAGCCGGATCTGCGAGGGTGTGACCTCGGCGCACTCGTCCGCGGCACAGAACTCCAGCGCCTGCTCCAGGCTGAGCACGCGGGGCGGCACCAGCCGCTCCAGTTCCTCCCCGGTGGACTGGCGCACATTGGACAGCTTGCGCTCGCGGGTGATGTTCACGTCCATGTCGTCGGCCCGCGAGTTCTCCCCCACGATCATGCCCTCGTACACCTCGGTGCCGGGCCCCACCAGCAGCGATCCGCGTTCCTGCAGCGCGAAGCACGCGTAACTGGTGGCGGTGCCGGTCCGGTCGGCCACCAGCGACCCGGTCGGCCGCACCCGCATCGGCCCCGACCAGGGCTCGTAGTCCTCGAACACGTGGTGAGCCAGGCCGGTCCCGCGGGTGTCGGTGAGGAACTCGGTCCGGAACCCGATCAGCCCCCGGGCCGGCACCACGTACTCAAGCCGGACCCAGCCGGTGCCATGGTTGGTCATGTTCTCCAGCCGGCCCTTGCGGGACGCCAGCAGCGACGTGACCGACCCCAGGAACTCCTCCGGCACGTCCACCGCCAGCCGCTCGACCGGTTCGTGAAGCTTTCCGTCGAAATCCCTGGTGACCACGGTCGGGCGGCCCACGGTCAGCTCGTATCCTTCCCGCCGCATGGTCTCCACCAGCACCGCAAGCGCCAGCTCGCCCCGGCCCTGGACCTCCCAGGTGTCCGGGCGGGCCGTCGGCAGCACCCGCAGCGACACGTTGCCGACCAGCTCCCGCTCCAGCCGCTCGCGCACCAGCCGGGCGGTGAGCTTGGTTCGCCCCGCCCCCGGGCCAGCAGAGCCACGGCCGGCCAGCGGGGAGTTGTTCACCCCGAGCGTGACCGCCACCGCCGGCTCGTCCACCGTGATCAGCGGCAGCGGCCGCGGGTCGTCCGGGTCGGCCAGGGTCTCGCCGATCATGATGTCGGCGATCCCGGCGACCGCGATGATGTCGCCAGGCCCCGCCTCCGCCGCCGGCACCCGGTCCAGCGCCTCCGTGACGAACAGCTCCGAGACCTTGACCCGCTGCACCGACCCGTCCCGGCGGCACCAGGCCACCTGCTGGCCGCGCCGGATGGTGCCCTCCTGCACCCGGCACAGCGCGATCCGGCCCAGGTAGGAGGACGCGTCCAGGTTGGTGACGTGCGCCTGCAGCGGCGCACCAGGGGTGTAGGACGGCGGCGGGATGGCGTCGCGCAGCACCGCGAACAGCGGTTCCAGGTCCGGCGAGTCCGGCAGAGTGGCGTCGTCCGGCCGGGCCAGCGAGGCCCGACCCGCCCGGGCCGACGCGTACACGATCGGGAACTCGATCTGCTCCTCGGTCGCGTCCAGGTCCAGGAACAGCTCGTAGCAGGCGTCCACCACCTCGGCGATCCGGGCGTCAGCGCGGTCCACCTTGTTGATCACCAGCACCACCGGCAGCCCCGCCTGCAGGGTCTTCCGGAGGACGAACCTGGTCTGCGGCAGCGGCCCCTCGCCCGCATCAACCAGCAGCAGCACCCCGTCCACCATGGCGAGACCGCGCTCGACCTCGCCGCCGAAGTCGGCGTGCCCGGGCGTGTCCACGATGTTGATGGTGAGCCCGCCGTGGGCGACCGCCGTGTTCTTGGCCAGGATCGTGATGCCCTTCTCCCGCTCCAGATCGCCGGAGTCGAGCACCCGCTCGGCCACCTGCGCGCCCGCCCGGAACGCCCCCGACTGCCAGAGCATGGCGTCCACCAGCGTGGTCTTGCCGTGGTCGACGTGCGCCACGATGGCGACGTTGCGCACGTCGTCACGGGTGGCGCGGGCAGGTTCAGGCACGGCAGGACCTCGGGATGATGATGGCTTGGGCTGGGGCGGCAGGTGCCGCTCCTTGATTTTATTCGGCTGCGGAACGGTCTCCAGCCAGGCGGCTCACCGCGGTCCAGCCAGGCCGCGCGGAGCCAAGACCATTTGAGGGGTTCTTGGCAGCACCTTAACGCGACCCGCGATGTACTTTCCGCATGCGCGATCACGATACCGAACAGCCCGCGGGGCCTGGGCCCGGGCCGCCGGGGCCCAGGCCCCGCGGACAGGGCCCCGGCAGCCGGAGCGCGTGATCACGGCCGCTGGCGGCGTCTGGGGGCGAGCCTTCCCGGCACTCGGGACGTTCGCGTCGCTACTGGTCACCGAGCCGTCCGCGGTGGATGCCGGGATCGGGCTGCTGTCCGCGGAACTGGCGGCGATGGATTGCACCTGCTCCCGGTTCCGTCCCGACTCCGAGCTGTCCCGGCCCAACCAGGCCGGCGGCCGCCCGGTCCCGGTGTCCCCCCGGTTCGTCGATGTCCTGGCAGCCGCGGTCGCCGCCGCCATGCTCACCGAGGGTGATGTGGACCCGACCTGCGGGCGGGCCCTGGCCAGCCTCGGCTACGACCGCGACTTCGCGAAGGCGCTGCTCGACACCAGACCGCTGCCGGACTGGGCCGCCGCGCCCGTCCCCGGCTGGCAGGCCATTGAGTTCGACCCCGGCACCGGAGTGGCGCGGCTGCCGGAGGGGGTCATGCTGGACCTGACGGCGACCGCCAAGGCGCTGGCCGCAGACCGGGCGGCGGCCGAGATCGCCGGCCGGCTGGGCTGCGGCGTGCTGGTCGACCTCGGCGGCGACATCAGCGTCGCTGGTGACCCGCCACCGGGCGGCTAGCGGGTCTGGGTCGCCGACGACGCCGAACTCGGCGGCGTGACCCCGGCGGCCCCGCCCGCGCAGGCGGTCTGTGTCAGCGACGGCGGGCTCGCCACCTCCAGCACCCCTGGCCCGTGCCTGGCGCCGCGGCACCGAGCGCCTGCACCACATCATCGACCCGCGCGCCGGGCGGCCCGCCCGGTCCTGCTGGCGGACTGTCAGCGTGGCCGCTGGCACCTGCCTGGACGCCAACACCGCCAGCGTGGCGGCCGTCATCCGGGGCGAGCAGGCCGTCGGCTGGCTGGCCCGCCTGGAGTTGCCGGCCCGGCTGGTCGGTCACGACGGCTGGGTGACCGTGGTGGCGGGCTGGCCCCGGCACCCGCCAGCCGTCTCCGCCTGAACGTCAGCCCCGGCGCCCGCGCCGGGCTGGAACCAGGCGGCGCGTCAGCCCCACCTACTGGTGTCATGGCCACCGTCTGACCCGGTGCCAGCGACCGGAATGCCGTCGTGGCAGGAGATCACCATGGTCACCGAATCCCGGTCGGACCGGAAGACGGCTTTCGCCATCGGGGCGGGCCCCCGGTCCACGAACACCACCTCG
>JAIRTY010000300.1 GCA_031254715.1 Nocardiopsaceae bacterium
ACCCCGATGGCCCCACACCCCCCCGCGAGGAGACGGCTCGGGGGACGAGCGGCGCTAGTTGGCGTGCTGGATGCCGAGCACCTCGTCGAGTTCTTCCGGGGTGAGCGGGCCATCACTCACCGCAACCGCGCTCAGCACTTCGGCGTAAAGCTCGATCTCGTCCAGCGCCACGCTGTCCTGGACGCGCTGATCGAGTCGTTCACGCACCGCGCCCCCACCTCCATCGCTGAGCGGATCCGCGGAACCCTCGCAACAAGGCTACGACGCGGTCCGACACCCCCGCATGACCCATGAGGGTCATTCCAGGACCACTTCCTGCGGAGTTTACCCACCGCAACGATAACGATTCAAAGAAGTGAGCGGCAGCGCGCAGCGATTTCCGGTAACAGCGAGGGCCGGGTTACCCGGGATCCCGGCGCCAGCGAGCGTTCCGGTGCCGCGCCGCGCGCCGGAGGTAGTTGTCCGGCGTGTCAGTAAACGACCTGCGATCGCCGTCGGTCAGCTCCCGGATGATCCGGCCGGGCACGCCCGCGACCAGCACGCCGGGCGGCACCTGCTGCCCGGGCCTGATCACGGCGCCGGCCGCGATCAGCGAGCCAGCGCCGATCCTGGCCCCGCCCAGCACGATCGCGCCGATCCCGATCAGCGCCCCGGCCTCCACCGCCGCGCCGTGGACGGTCGCGCGATGGCCGAGCGAGACCCGTTCGGCGAGCCTGACCGGCTCGCCCGGATCGACGTGCAGGCAGCACTGATCCTGGATGTTGCACTCCGGGCCCACCTCGATCTCGTCCTCGTCCGCCCGCAGCACCGACCCGTACCAGACGCTGGCGCCGCGGCCCAGGGTGACCCGGCCCACCACGACCGCGCCCGGGGCGATCCAGGCCTCCGGGTGGACCGAGGGCTCCGCCGCATCAAGTGCGCCGATCATGGGAATGCTCATGGCAGGCCACCTTACGATGGCCCGGCTGCGGGGGGTCGCACGGGAATCCGACAAACAGGCACAATCGTCCGTATCGGTTGCGCGACAATGCAGTTCACGGCCAGAGTTCATGGCGTCGTACCGCAGCGACTGCCCTCGTCCGCGATCTTTCCTCGCTCGGGCAGCCCTGACCGGGTCCTGCGGCCGGCCGGGGGGAATCTGCCTGACTTGACCTTTCAGGTGCCACGATGAGCGAACACGCAGACCTAATGTCAGAGCTGGAAAACGAAGACGCGTTCGAGGTACAGATGCGCGGCTACGCGCGGCGTCAGGTGGACGAGTTCGTCGCCCGCTCCCGGAGCCAGACGCGCGACCTCGAGGAGCGCCTTTCCCGGGCGCTGGACGAGGTGGAACGGCTCCGGAACGAGGTGACCGCCGCGCGGCAGGCGGCGGCGGGCAAGCCGGTGCACGAGGAGATCAGCGAACGGGTCGGCCAGATCCTGAAACTGGCCGATGACGAGGCAACGGCCCAGCGCTCGCGGGTCCAGGACGAGATCGGCAAGCAGCGGGACGACGCCAAGCGGGAGGCCGACCGGATCCGGGCCGAGGCGAGGGACCAGACCGAGCGGATGCTCACCGCCGCGCAGGAGCAGGCGGAGAACGCCATCGCCGCGGCCCGCACCGAGGCCGACAAGCTGCGCAACTCCGCGCGGGCCGAGACCGAGCGGGCCATCAACGAGGCGCACAAGAAGGCCGAGAGCACCGTGGCGTCGGCCACCGCGCAGGCGAAGCAGATGCTCGACGAGGCGACGACCCGGGCGACCGCTATTCACGACGGCGCGGAACGGCGGCTCAACCTGCTGATGTCGCGGCACACCGAGACCCTGCGGCGGCTCACCGAGATCCGGGACGTGGTCACGAACCTGGTCTCCAGCGAGGTGTCCCGCGGCTCGCTGGAGGAGGAGGTCGCCAAGTCGGTGGCGGCGGCGACCGCGGCCGCTGCGGGGCAGGGCGCCGCCGGTGCGGGCCAGGCAGGCGCCGGGCAATCGCCTGCCACGGACGGCCGCCATGCCAACGGCCCGGCCCCGGCTCCCGCGCCGCAGCCCCAGCCCGTGGCCAGGGGCGCGGCGCAGGAACGGCCGAAGGGCGGCCAGGCGGCCAGCGCGCCGGCGCAGCCCGCCAAGCCAGCGAGCAGCCAGGGCGCGCAGCACCGGGGCGGGCAGCACGTCCAGGGAGCCGTGACACCGCAGCGCGGCGAGCGCCGGGGCAGCTTAACGGCTCAGGCACCGGCCGGCCCGGGCGGCGTGAGCCTTCCCGAGCAGCCCGGCCCGCTCGAGATCCCGCCGTCCTCGCTGTAGTTGCCGGCCCGCCTCGTTATCCGCGTCCGGGGATGAGCAGGGTCTTGCCCACGGTCGCGCGCCGCTCGATGGCGGCGTGCGCGGCGGCCGCCCCTGCCAGCGGATAGGTCTGGCCGATCGTGGGGCGCAACCGCCCGGCCGCCGCTTCGGCGAGGGCGAGCCGGGACAGTTCGCGCGGTGGCTGCTCAATCGAGCCGAGGCCGATGACCTGGAGCCGCGCGGCCTGCCCGGCGGGAGGCTCGGTCATGGCGCCGCTGGCCATGCCGTGCACCACGAACCGGCCGCCGTCGCGGACCAGTCCCAGGGCGGCGCGGCCGATGTCGCCGCCCACGCCGTCATAGGCCACATCGAGCCCACCGACTGCCTCCCGCACCCGGTCCGGCCAGCCGCCGTCGGTGTAGTCGACGGTAACCTCGGCACCGGCCGCGGCGGCTGCCCGTCGCTTGGCGGGGCTGCTGGCTGCGGCCACCACCCGGGCGCCGGCCGCGGCCGCGAGTTGCACGAGCAGGATCCCCAGGCCGCCGCCGGCCGCCTCGACCAGCACCCACTCGCCGGCCGCCGGCCTGGCCGCGCTGGTCAGCCCCACCGCGGTGCGGCCGTCGGCCAGCAGCGCGGTCGCCGCCTCTATACCCAGGCCGGGCGGAACGACGATCGGCTCGGCGGCGGCCACCGCGGCCAGTTCCGCGTACCCGCCACGGCCGCCGGTGGTGCTGACCACCCGGGCGCCGAGCAGGCCGCGGTCCGCGCCCGGGCCGGCCTCGCGGATCACGCCACCGACGCCGTTGCCGGGGATGACCGGCAGCGAGGGCCGGTGCGCAGGTCCGGGCGGGTTGCCCGCCCGGACCTGCGTGTCGACGAACACCACGCTCGCCGCTGCGACCTCGATGAGGACCTGGCCGGGCCCGGCGACCGGGTCGGCCACCTCCTCGATGGCCAGCGCGTCCGGGGGGCCGAAGGCCCGCAGTACCACCGCCCGCACGACTGCCTCCTCAGCTGCGAAATCAACGGAGCGAATCGCTCCGTTCAATATAGCGGAGCGAATCGCTCCGTAGAATCGCGGGCATGAGCGGACGCGGGCGGCAGGCGGAAGCGGCTCGCAACGACCGGCTGCTGCTGGACGCGGCCAGGGAAGTCTTCGCGGCCCAGGGAGCCGGCGCATCGGTCGCGGCGATCGCCGGGCGGGCCGGGGTCGGCATCGGCAGCCTGTACCGGCGGTACGCCACCAAACAGGAGCTACAGCAGCACCTGTGCGTGCTGGCCATGGAGCAGGCCAGCGAGGCGGCCGAGCGGGGCCTGGCAGCGGACGACGCCTGGGCGGGGCTGGCAGGGTACATCGGCGACTGCGTGGCCTTCGGCACAGGTGCGCTCGCCCCGCTGGCCGGCCAGATCCCGGTCAGCGAGCGGATGTGGCAGACCGCCCGCCGGGGGCGCCAGCTCGCTGACCGGCTGGTGGCCAGGGCGCACCAGGCCGGAGTACTGCGTGCTGACGTTACCGCGCTGGACATCTCGCTGCTCATGGAGCTGTTCAGCCGCCGCAGCCCGATCCGGGCGCCAGGGCAGGACCAGGCACACCGGCAGCGGCTGCTGGCCATCGCGCTGGACGGGCTGCGGGCGCCCGCCCGGCAACCGCTGCCCGGCCAGCCGCCCAGCCAGCAGGAGTACGAGGCCCCCTGGCGTGCCGGGTGACGGCCACCCGGCACGCCTGACCGGCAGGACTGACCTAGTCGGAGAGGCGGTCAAGCCGCCGCAGGATCACGCCTTCCCGCAGCGCCCACGGGCAGATGTCGAGTTCCGGCAGCCCGAACAGGTCCATGGCGGCGTCCGCCACCAGTGCCCCGGCGGCGAGCTGGGCGGCGCGGCCGCGGGAGACGCCCGGCAGGTCGGCCCGCTCGGACACGCTCATCCGCGGCAGCCGCTCGGACAGGCCGGTGACGTCGGCGTGGCTCACCACCCGCCGCACGTACGGGCCCTCGCTGGAGGACGCCGCGCCCGCGATCCGCGCCAGCTGCCGGAACGTCTTGGAGGTGGCGACGGCCCGGTCCGGGTCCCCCCGCCGCATCACCTCGCCCGCCCGGCGGCCGATCTCGGCCCGGATGTGCTTGCGCAGCTTGCGGACCTCGTCCGCCGGCGGCGGGTCACCGGTCAGCCAGTCGCGGGTGAGCCGGCCCGCGCCGAGCGGCAGCGAGATCGCCACGTCCGGGTCCTCGTCCACGCCCGCGGCGATCTCCAGCGAGCCGCCGCCGATGTCGAGCACCAGGAGCTTCCCCGACGACCAGCCGAACCACCGGCGGGCGGCGAGGAACGTCAGCCGGGCCTCCTGGATCCCGGACAGGACGTCGATGTCGACCTCGGTCTTGCCGCGTACCGAGCCGAGCACCTCATCGCCGTTCACCGCGTCCCGGACCGCGGACGTGGCGAACGCGAGCAGTTCCTCCACGCCCTTGTCCTCAGCTATCTGGAGCGCTTCGGTCACCACCGTCCGCAGCTGCCGGGCGGTCTCCGGGGACAGCTGGTTGCCATCGACCAGGTTCTCCCCGAACCGCAGCTCCGCCTTGTGCTTGTAGACGGGCAGCGGGTGCGCGCCCTCGTGAGCGTCAACCACCAGGAAATGCACCGTGTTGGAACCAACGTCCAGGACACCGAGTCGCATAACCATGACGCTACTGGCCGGGCCCGGCGGCGCCGGCCCGGGGGACGCCCCCAGGCCCCCTGGGAATGTATCCGTCCCCCTCCCGCTGAACCAGGAAGGGGATCAACCGCCGGAAGCCGGAGACTGAGAGGCCGCCATGACCGAAGAGGAACGCGGGATCCGGATCGAGCAGAGCCGCAAGCGCGTCCGCGCCTACCTGAACGGTGCCCTGGTCGCCGATACCACCAGGCCCTTCCTGGTGTGGGAGCACCCTTACTACCCTACGTACTACCTGCCGGCGGCCGACATCCGGGCCGAGCTGGTCCCGGCCGGCCAGACCGGGCACTCCCCGGGCCGGGGTGACGCGGAAATCCTCGACGTCAAGACGCCCGCGGGCAGCGCCGAGGGCGCGGCCAGCCGGTACCCGGACTCGCCGCTGGCCCAGCTCCGTGATCTGGTGCGGCTGGAATGGGCCGCGATGACCGAGTGGCTGGAGGAAGACGAGCCTGTCTACACCCACCCGCGCGACCCGCACAAGCGGGTGGACATCCTGGCCAGCTCCCGGCACGTGCGGGTGGAGGTGGACGGGGTCACCGTCGCTGACTCCCGCCAGCCCCGGATCCTGTTCGAGACCGGCCTGCCGCCGCGCTACTACCTGCCGCTCACCGACGTCCGGCTGGACCTGCTGCGGCCGTCGGACACCCGGACCCACTGCCCGTACAAGGGAACGGCGGGCTACTGGTCGGTGGACTCCGGCCAGCAGGTGCACCCGGACCTGGCGTGGATCTACCGCGCGCCGCTGCCGGAGTCGCAGAAGATCGCCGGCCTGGCCTGCTTCTACGACGAGAAGGTGGACGTGTACCTGGACGGCGAGCGCCAGCCGCGCCCGGACACGCCGTTCAGCTAGTCAGCTCGGCTGGGCCCGTCCACGTCCTCGATCCGGGCCAGGCACGGCCCGCGCCGGGCCGAGATGGCCCGGGCCGCGTCCTCGGCCTCGGCCAGCACCCGCCGCAGGTTGCCGCTGGCAAGCTGGCCGCAGTCGGCCTCGCTCCAGCCGCGGTCAAGCAGCTCGGCGATCAGGGCCGGGTAGCAGGACACGTCATCGAGCCCGGCCGGGAGCTCGTCGGTGCCGTCGAAGTCGCCGCCGATGCCGACATGATCGATGCCCGCGACCTCCCGGACGTGCTCGGCGTGGTCGGCGACCTGGCCGATGGTGGCGGCCGGCGGCGGCTGCGACTTCGCCCGCTGCTGCCGGGCCGCGTGCCTGGCGCCGTAATCCCACGGGTCCTGCCCGTCCCGTTCCATGTCCGCGATCAGGCCCAGGTCCCACTCGCGGCACGCCGGGGAGACGAACGACGAGACGAACGTGACCATGCACAGCCCGCGGTTGCCGGGCAGCCGGGCCAGGATGTCGTCCGGCACGTTGCGGGGGTGGTCGCAGACCGCGCGGGCGCTGGAGTGGGAGAAGATGACCGGCGCCTCGGCCGCGTCGAGCGCGTCCGCCATGGTGGCGGGCGCCACGTGGGAGAGGTCGGCCAGCATGCCGAGCCGCTGCAGCTCCCCCACCACCAGGCGGCCGAAGCCGGTCAGCCCGCCAGCGGCCGGTTCATCGGTGGCCGAATCGGCCCACGGCACGTTCGCGGTGTGGGTCAGCGTGAGGTACCGGACGCCGAGCCGGTACATGGCCCGCAGCACGCCCAGCGAGCAGCCGATGGAATGGCCGCCCTCGGCGCCCATGAGCGAGGCCAGCCTGCCCGCCGCGGTGATGCGGGCCACGTCGGCGGCGGTGAGCGCCAGCTCCAGCCGGTCCGGGTAGGCGGCGATCATGCGGTGCACGAGGTCGATCTGCTCCAGCGTGGCCGCCACCGCCGCCTCGCCTGCCAGCGTCACCGGCACGAACACCGACCAGAACTGCGTTCCCACCCCGCCCTCGGCCAGCCGCTTCAGGTCGGTCTGGGTGGAGCCGGCCCGCTCGGTGAGGCGGGCCCCGGCTGGATCGGAGTTCCCGTTCTCGCGCAGCTCCCAGGGAAGATCGTTGTGCCCGTCCGCCAGCGGATAGCGCTGGAGGACCGCCCGCGCCGCGTCAATTGTCACGGCCCAACCCTACGCATACTGATAGGGACATGGCCTACCACCCTGACCCGCGGATCGACGCCTACATCGGCGCCCTGCCGGACTGGCAGCAGGACATCTGCCGACGGGTGGCGCACGTCTGAAAGACGGGCAGCGCTAGCGGCACCGCGGGCCGTCAGAACTGGAGCACGGCGGCGCCGTTGACGCGGTCGCCGGCCAGGTCCGCGAGCGCCCGGTCCGCCTGCTCAAACGGGTACGGAGTGGTCGTCACCTTGAGGCGGAGCCGCTCGGCCAGGGTGAGGAACTCCTCGGCATCACCCCGGGTATTGGCCGTCACGCTGCGCAGGTTGCGTTCCTGGAACAAGTCCCGTTCGTAATCAAGCGGGGGAATGCCGGTCAGGTAGATCCCGGCGATCGCCAGCGTCCCGCCCCGGCCGAGCGCGTCCAGCGCGGGCGGCACCATGTCACCGACCGGTGCGAAGATGATCGCCGAATCGAGCGGCGCCGGCGCCGGGTCGAACGAATCCTGCACCGACGCCGCGCCGAGCGCGAGCGCGAGCTCGCGGGCGGCGGCGGCCCGGGTGAACACGTGCACCTCCGCCCCCTGGGCGATCGCGACCTGGGCTGCCAGGTGCGCGGAGCCGCCGAACCCCCACAGGCCGAGAGTGCCGCCGGGCGGGACCTCGGCCCGCAGCAGCGCCCGGTACCCGATGATCCCCGCGCACAGCAGCGGTGCCAGTTCGGCGTCGCTGAACCCGCCGGGCAGCGGGTGCGCGAAGGCGTCCGCCACGGTCAGGTACTCCGCGTACCCGCCGTGCCGGTCCCAGCCCGTGTACGTGGATGCCGGGCACAGGTTCTCCAGGCCGCGACGGCAGTACCGGCAGGACCCGTCGGTGCCCGCCAGCCAGGCGGCACCGACCCGGTCCCCCGGCTGGAACCTGCTGGTCCCGGGGCCGGTGGCGGTCACCTCG
>JAIRTY010000311.1 GCA_031254715.1 Nocardiopsaceae bacterium
GAGGCTGCGGGCGCGGCCGCCGGACGCCCTGGCGGGGCAGCCGGTGACCGGCAGCACGGACCTGGCCGCCGACGGCACCGGGCTGCCCCGCTCCGACGTGCTGTCCTACCGGCTGCCAGGGGCACGGGTGGTGATCCGGCCCAGCGGCACCGAGCCCAAGCTCAAGGTGTACCTGGAAGTCGTCGAGCCGGCCGGGGCCCGGGCGCTGGCAGCGGCCAGGGCGGCTGCGGCGGCCCGGCTGGGCCCGCTGCGGGCGGCCGCCGTGAGCCTGGTGGGTGCCGCGCCCGGCTGAGCCCGGGCTGGTCCTCCCGGGGCCGGTCCCGGGCCGGCGGCGGGCCAGGCCCGGCTCAGCTGATCGCCTCGGCCACCAGCGGGAGCATGACCGTCACCGTGGTCCCGCCGCCCTCCCGGGAGTCCAGCGAGACCTCGCCATGGTGGTTGGCGACGATGGTCTGCACGATGGCGAGCCCCAGGCCGGCGCCCTGGGTCCGCTCGCGCGCGTTGGATGCCCGGAAGAACCGGCCGAACAGCTCCTTCTGGTCCGCCTCCGGGATGCCGATGCCGGTATCGGCGACCCGGATCACAGCGGCCGAAGCCTCACTGGCGGCGGAGACGGTCACCCGGCCGCCCGCCGGGGTGAACTTCACCGCGTTCGACAGCAGGTTGATCAGTGCCCGGTCGAGCTGGCCGGCGTCCCCTTCCACCAGCAGCGGCCGGTCCGCGACCGCCACGCCCAGCGCGAGCCCCCCGGCCGCCGCCGAGGGCCGGACCGCGTCCACCGCGCCGGTCACCACCCCCGCCATGTTCACCGGCCGGGTCACCGAGCTGAAGGCGCGCGACTCCAGCTTCGAGAGCGTGAACACATCTTCGATCAGGTTCCGCAGCCGCCCCGCGTTGCGGTCGATGACCTCCAGCATCTTGGCCTGCACGCTCGTGACCGGGCCCGCCTCGCCTTGCCTGAGCATCTCCAGGTACCCCTCGACGCTGGTCAGCGGAGCCCGCATCTCGTGGGAGACGGTGGCGAAGAAGTCAGACTTGGCCCGGTCGACCGCCGTCAGCTCATCGACCAGCCGGTTCTCGGCCTCATACAGGCGTGCCTGGTTGAGGCCGCGGCCAAGGTCGGCGGCGATGGACTCGACCGCGTCGACCTCCGCCCGCAGCCATGGGCGCCCGCCCTGCAGCCGCTGCGCCACGATGAGGCCGAGCAGTTCCGAGCCGGCCCCGAACGGCGTGAGGAGCTGCGCCGTGACCCCCGCTGCCCGCACTGCGTCCCGCATGTCGGCCGGGATCCACTTCCCCTCCTCGCTCTGCGCGTCCTGGATCACGTGGCTCCCCTGCGCCCGGAACAGTGCCGTCATCTCCGCCAGCCGCTCCGGGGCGAGCGGATGCCGCATGATGCCGGCCCGGGCCGCGTAGCCGGGCTCGCGGCCGATGACCTCGGCCGACTGGCCGTCCGCCAGCACCCGCAGGTACACGGCATCGGCGTCGACGATCTGCTCCAGCGCGGCCCGGGCCTCGTCGAGGACCTCTGCCTCCGCCAGGTGCTCGCGGATGCGCAGGCCGGCCTGCCTGGCCATGGCTCGCAGCTGGCTGCTCTGCCGTTCCTGCGCGCGCAGCCGGTCGGCCTCGTCCGCCTGCGCGTTGACCGCCCTGGCAACCTCACGTACCTCGGCCGACCCGCCGACCTCCGCCCGGGCCGAGTGATCACCAGCGGTGAGCCTGCGGACGGTGGCGGTCAGGTTTCGCAGCGGGCGATTGATCCGGTGGAGCGTCCCCAGTGAGGCCGCCAGCACCAACAGCACCGCGATCCCCACCGCCGCGGCGCTCCAGGCCAGCCCGGCGCCGAGGGCGCTCTCGCGCTCACTGGTGAGGTGCTGGCGCCGGGCCGCCAGGTCCCGCTGGAACGCATGGTTGGCGCGGGAGAACGCGGCGGCGATGCCCTGGACTCCGCTGGCGAGCCGCCGGGCCACGGCCGTGCCAGGCCCGAGGCGGCGGATCTCGTCCGCGATCGTGAACAGCCGCTCGCCCGCGGCCGTCTGCGCGCGAGCCAGCCCGCGCAGCGGGCCGGGGGCGAGCCTGCGGACGACGGCGGCGTTGCCGGCGAAACTGGCGCGGTTCGCGGCCACCGGCCGCAGCACACCGGAACGACCGGACAGCACGGCCGCACTCACCGCGGCCTGGCTGGCGCTGAAGCTCTCCCGCAGCTGCCCGGCGGCGGGCTGGAGCAGGTTGACCCGGTCCAGCATCTGCCTGGCCGGGACGCCCTGCCGGTCGACCGCGACGTAACCGGCGGCCACGGCGATCACAAGGAGAATCGCGACCACGCAGGATGCGGTCAACAGCTGGCCGATGACCGATCCGCGCTGGCTCACGCCGCTCCCCCTCCCCCGTGAGGGTGCGAACCACGGTGACGGAACCACCACGATCCGGCCCAAGTGTAACCACCCGACGTAGTCAGTCGCCTCCAGAGCATCACGCGTTACCTCGTCACCCCTGCTGGCGTGGTTCCCCGGCCGCCCGTGGCAAGCTCGGATTATGAGCGAGCAGAGCGAGACCCTCATCCCGGCCGGACCCCAGCACGACCCCAACTGCGACGTCGCGCACGGTCACGCGCCCGCGCCGGTCACGGAGCGAACGCTGATCGCCGTGTTCGACTCGGCGGTAGCCGGATACCTGCTGCGCTACGGCAGCGACGCCGGCTTCCGGGCGGTGCTGGCCGACCCCGGCCCCGCACCCGCGGCCGGCGGTCCCGCCGGGCCTGACATCACCCGCGTCACCAGCCTCGACGGCGTCGCTGACGAGAACACCGACATCATCGTCACCGACCATCACCGCGCCGAGCTCGGCCCGATGCTGGCTGACGCGCTGGCCAGCGGGGCGCGCTGGGTCGGCGTGATGGGCAACCCCAAGCACCCTGCCCCGCACATCCCGGCGCTGACGGCCCTCGGCGTGCCGGCCGAGCAGATCGCCCGGGTGCACCGGCCGATCGGGCTGAACATCGGCTCCCGGACCCCGGCCGAGATAGCCCTCGCCACCCTGGCCGGCCTGATCGCAGATCGCAACGGCCGTCCGGGCGGCTTCTCGTTCTGAAGTCCGGGAAACGGTAACCGGGGCGGGCCGGGCCCGCCCGGCGTGCCGGAACCGGCGCGCGCGGCCGGCGCATCCCCGCCCGGGCTGGCCAGCCTGGTCAGCCGCACCGTGACCGTGGTGCCGTCGCCTTCGGCCGACCGCAGGTCGAGTTCGCCGCCATGGTTGGCCACGATCGTCCGGACGATCGCGAGCCCCAGGCCGGTGCCCGGGATCGACTGGCTGACCGCGTTGGACGCCCGGAAGAAGCGGCCGAACAGCTGCCGCTGGTCGGCCTCGGGGATGCCGATGCCGGTGTCGCTGACCTCCACCACCGCCGTGTGATCCGACTCCCGCCCGGTGATCCGCACCAGGCCGCCGGCGGGAGTGAATTTCACCGCGTTCGACGCCAGGTTCATCAGCATCCGGTCCAGCTGGCCCGGGTCGCCGTAAACGACCAGGCCGCCCGCTGGCGCGTGGCCGGTCAGCCCGACCCCGCTGGCCTCGGCCTGCGGCTGCAGCGCCGCGGCCACGCCGGCGACGATGTCGCCCAGGCTGACCGGCTGCATCGTGCTCTTGAAAGCACCCGACTCGATCTTGGACAAGGTCAGGACGTCTTCGATCAGAGTGCGGAGCCGGGCGGTGTTGCGCTCGACCGTGGCCAGCATCGAGCGGTAGTCGGCACTGGCGGGGCGCGGGGCGTCGGCGTCCTTGAGCATCTCCACGTATCCGGCGATGCTGGTCAGCGGGGTCCGCAGCTCGTGCGAGACCGTCGCCAGGAAGTCCGACTTGGCCCGGTCCAGCGCCGTCAGCTCTTCGACCAGCCGGTTCTCGGCCTCGTACATGCGGGCATGATGCAGCCCGGCGCCGACGTCGGCGGCGATCCATTCCACCGCGGCGACCTCGGCCGCCGTCCACGGCCGCCCGGCGCGGGTCCGGTCGGCCGCGATCAGCCCCAGCATTTCCGAGCCGGTGCCGAACGGGGTGATCAGGTGGGACATCACGCCCGCCTGCCGCAACAGCCCGGCCACCGGCGGCGGCAGCTGGCCCGGGGCAGCCTCGCTGACATCCTGGACGACCATGCTGGCCCGGCGCTGGAACAGCGCCGCCAGGTCGGACCAGGCCTGCTGCGAGAGGTGGTCGTAGCAGCTCGCCGGGGGCAGCCGGGCATCCTGGTGCCCGACCGGCTGGCCCATCTTCCCGTCCCGGATCACGTGCAGGTAGACGATGTCGGCGTCGAGGTTCTCCTTGATCGCGGCCCTGGCCTCCAGCACCAGGTCTTCCACCCGCAGGTGCTGGCGGATCCGCAGCCCGGTCTCCCGGGCCAGGCTCAGCAGGCGGCCGCGTTCCGCCTCCTCCGCGCGGAGCCGGCCGGCCTCGTCGGCCAGCCGGCTGACCGACCGGAGCAGGTCCCGGACGTCCCTGGACTCCTGCTCGCCCGGGCCGGCCCGGAGCGGGCCCGGCACCGCCCGGACCCCGCCGCCCGTCAGCGCCCGGAGCGGGCCCGGCAGCACCCGGAGCCGGCCCGCCGTCCCGCCGAGCCGTGCTGCCGCCGCTCTGGCGCGGCCCGCCATCGCCTGGCGGGCGGCACGCGCGGTCCGCTGCATCGTCATGGCGTGAGGTGCCCCCTGGTCACCCGGGGCGGCCTCCCCCGGCTCGCTTCCCAGACCGCCGCAACCGGTCACTGATCGCTCAGCAACAGCGTACTAGGGGTGATCTGCCCTGGTCACGCCGCTGGCGACGGCCTCTCACCGCGCTGGACCGGCCCCGGGCCTCAGCCCTTGAGCGCTCCCGAGATGAGCCCGCGCACGTAGTACCGCTGCAGCGCCACGTACACGACCACGCACGGGATCATCGCGATCACCGACCCTGACAGCAGCAGCCCGTAGTTGATCCGGCCGTAGGTCCCCGCCTCCACGTTGATGAGCGCGACCGGCAGCGTGAACAGGCTGTCGTTCGTGAGGAACGTCAGCGCGGCGAGGAACTCGGTCCAGGCGAACAGGAACGCGTACAGCGCGGTGGTCGCCACCCCGGGCAGGATCAGCGGCCGCAGTACCGACACCAGGGTCCCGAGCGGCGACGCCCCGTCCACCTGGGCCGCGTCCGTGATGTCCGGCGGCACCTGCAGGAAGCTGTTGCGCATGACGTACACGCCGAATGGCAGGTTGAACGCGGTGTAGAAGAGGGCGAGCCCCGCCAGGCTGTTGAGCAGGTGCAGGATGTGCATCTCCACGAACAGCGGGATCAGGATGGCCTGGAACGGCACCATGAACGCCACTAGCACCAGCGCGAACACCAGCCCCGACCCGCGGAAGCCGAAGCACGCGAAGCCGTACCCGGCCAGCGTCGCCACCGCCGCGGTGAGCAGCGCGGTCAGGACCGCGACGATCAGGCTGTTGATCACGTTGCGGACGATGTCGCCCTGGCCGGCCAGCAGCGCCTGGTAGTTCGCGGTGGTCAGGTGACCGAACACGGCAGCCGTCGGAGCCGAGGTCACCGCCTGCTCGGGCTCGAGCGAGCGGATCACCTCCCACAGCAGCGGCACCACGAAGACCGCGCTCACCAGCGCCCCGCCGGCGAGGTACAGGACCAGCCCGCCGCGCGCCCGCGCCCGGGTTACCGCCGCCATCACCCGGCCTCCCGCTGCAGGAACCAGTACTGGCCGAAGGTGATGAGCCCGACCACCAGCACCAGGATCACCGACATCGCGCTGGCCAGGCCGATGTTGAACTGGGTGAAGCCCGCGTTGACGATCGACATCACGACCGGCGTGGTGCTGGTACCCGGGCCGCCCTGGGTCATGATGTAGAACTGGTTGAACGCGAGGAATGAGCCGATCACCGAGATGATCAGGCTCAGCGCGATGGGGCGGCGCAGCAGTGGCAGCGTCAGCCGCCGCTCCATCGCCCACCACGACGCCCCGTCCACCCGGGCGGACTCGTACAGCTCGGCCGGGATCGCCTGCATCCCGGCCATCAGCAGCATCATGGTGAGCCCGGACGCGAACCAGACCACGAGCACGCAGACCGCCGTCAGCGCCAGCCCGGTATGGACCAGCCAGGCTGTGGTGCTCTTGACGACGCCGAGCCGGGACAGCACCAGGTTGACCGTGCCCGAGGTCGGCTGCAGTTCGACCACCGCCATGTAGCTCTCGGTCACCAGCCCGACGATAAACGGGATGAACACCAGCGTCCGGAACACCGTCGCCCCTGGCCGGTTGGCCCGCACCAGGACGGCAAGGCCGTAGCCGACGGCCAGGATGGGCAGGGTCACGATCGCCGTGTACGCGAGCGTGAACAGGATCGACTGCACGAACGCCGCGTCGTGGACTAGGTCGGAGTAGTTCGCCAGGCCGATGAACTGGGACGAGCCGACCAGCGGCCAGTCCGTGAGCGAGACGTAGACCCCGAACCCGAGCGGGAACAGCGTGAACGCCAGCACCGCGACCAG
>JAIRTY010000353.1 GCA_031254715.1 Nocardiopsaceae bacterium
GGAGGTCGCGTGCCGGTCGTGGCGGGCGCGGGCGCCAACGGCACCGCTGCGACGATCGAGTCGATGGCGCGGGTGCGCGAGGCCGGGGCCGACGCTGCGCTCGTGGTCACGCCCTACTACAACAAGCCGCCGCAGAACGGCCTGGTGGCCCACTTCACGAAGGTGGCCGACGCCACCGGGCTGCCGGCGATTCTCTACGACATCCCCGGCCGGACCGGCATCCCGATCGCCACCGAGTCGCTGCTTCAGCTGGCCCAGCACCCGCGGATCGTGGGGGTCAAGGACGCCAAGGGCGACCTGGCCGCGACCTCTCACGTGATGCTCGCGACCAGCCTCATCTACTACTGCGGTGAGGACATGCTGAACCTGCCGATGCTGGCGCTCGGCGCAGCGGGGTTCATCAGCGTGGTCGGGCACGTCGCCGGGGACCGGCTGCACGAGATGATCGACGCCTACCTGGCGGGCCGGGTCGAGGAGGCCAGGCAGCTGCACTACGACCTGCTGCCGCTGTACACCGGCATCATGACCCGGACCCAGGGCGTGATCACGACCAAGGCGGCGCTCGGCCTGCTCGGGCAGCCCGCCGGCCCGGTCCGGGGCCCGCTCAGCGACGCCACCGCGGCCCAGCTCGAGCAGCTGCGCACGGACCTGGTGGCAGGCGGCGTGAAGCTGTCCGGGGGAGCGGCGTGACTGACCTGCAGACGAGGGCTGGCAGGCGGGCCGGGGCCGCCCGGTGAGTCACCCGCACCCGGAACTGGCCAGCCCGCCATCGCTTCCCGAGCGGGGCCTGCGCATCGTCGGGCTCGGCGGCCTGGGCGAGATCGGCCGGAACATGAACGTGTTCGAGTACGCCGGCCGGCTGCTCATCGTGGACTGCGGGGTGCTTTTCCCCGAGCCCGACCAGCCGGGGGTGGACCTGATCCTGCCGGACTTCTCGTACCTGGCCGGCCGGTTCGGCGACGTGGAAGCGGTCGTGCTGACGCACGCGCACGAGGACCACATCGGCGCCCTGCCGTACCTGCTCCGGGAGCGGCCCGACATGCCGCTGGCCGGTTCCAAGCTGACGCTCGGCATGGTCCGCAGCAAGCTGGCCGAGCACCGGATCTCGCCGGCCGGGGTCGAGGTAGCGGCCGGGGCGCGGCAGTCGTTCGGGCCGTTCCAGCTTGAGTTCTTCGCGGTGAACCACTCCATCCCGGACGCGCTGGCGGTGGCGATCACCACCCCGGCGGGCGTGGTGCTGCACACCGGCGACTTCAAGATGGACCAGCTGCCGCTGGACGGGCGGCTCACGGACCTTGGCGGGTTCGCGCGGCTCGGCGGGCAGGGGGTGGACCTGCTGATGTCCGACTCCACCAACGCCGAGGTCCCGGGGATCGTCACCAACGAGCGGGACATCGCGCCGGTGCTGTCGGAGATCTTCGCCGCCGCCCGGCAGCGCATCATCGTCGCCTGCTTCGCCAGCCACGTCCACCGCGTCCAGCAGGTGCTGGACGCGGCGGTGGGCTACGGGCGCAAGGTGGCGTTCGTCGGCCGGTCCATGGTGCGCAACATGGGAGTCGCCCGCGACCTCGGCTACCTGCGGATCCCTTCGGTCCCTGGCGGGCTCATCGTGGACATGCGGGAAGCGGAGGAGCTGCCGCCGGAGAAGATCGTGCTCATCTCCACCGGGTCGCAGGGGGAGCCGATGTCCGCGCTGTCCCGGATGGCCGGGCGCGACCATCCGATCCGGGTGGCCGAGGGTGACACCGTGATCCTCGCCTCCTCGCTCATCCCCGGCAATGAGACGGCCGTGTACCGGGTCATCAACGAGCTCACGCGGTGGGGCGCGCGGGTCGCGCACCGGGGCAACGCCATGGTCCACGTGTCCGGTCACGCACCGGCCGGGGAACTGCTCTACGTGCTCAACCTGGTCAAGCCGCGCAACTTCATGCCGGTCCACGGCGAGTGGCGGCACCTGCGGGCGCACGCCAGGCTGGCCGGCCTCACCGGCGTGCCGGACAAGAACATCGTGATCGCCGAGGACGGCGTGGTCGTCGACCTCGTGGACGGGCAGGCGTCGGTCACCGGTTCGGTGCCGTGCGGCTACGTCTACGTGGACGGGCTGTCGGTCGGCGAGGTCACCGAGACCTCCCTGAAGGACCGGCGCATCCTCGGCGAGGAGGGCTTCATCTCGGTGGTGATCGTGGTGGATTCCACCACCGGCAAGCTGTCCGCCGGGCCCGAGATCCACGCCCGCGGGTCGGGGATCGACGACGCCTCGTTCGCTGAGGTCATGCCGCGTATCGACGAGGCGCTCGGGCAGGCCGCCAGCGAGGGGATCAACGATGCCTACCAGCTCGGCCAGCTGGTCCGGCGGACCGTGGGCCGGTGGGTGAACGAGAACTACCGGCGCCGGCCGATGATCATTCCGGTCGTGGTGGAGGTGTGAGCAGGCCGGCAGGCCGAGCCGGTACGGCGCCGGCGTGGTCGCGCTCACGCTTACGCTCCGTAATGATTGGCTGTGTTATCAGGGTGGGCCCTGATCCCGCCGATGCCAAGGCGGTTAGGTGAGACTTTCCAGGCTCGCCCGCTCCGCTCCCACCGATGTTCACTCCGGCGACCAGGTGTGACCTCCCGGCCACGACCCGGTTGCGCCCGATCGGCGGACACGCCCGGCGCGGTCCTTGGGGGGCGGTTGCCCTCTCGTTACCGTTATCAACATGGATACCCGTGTCCCCAAGGGTTCCGGCCGCCAGCCCGGCGGCACGGCCACTCGCCCGCGCCCGGCGGGGGGGACCAGGACCGCGGGATCCGGGGGCCGCCCGCGGTCACGCACCACCACCATGCAGCCGGCCAAGGCCCCGGCCCGCAAGCGCAGCCGGGGCGGAAAAGGCACCGGCCGGGGCGCAAAGACCGGGCGCGGCCGCGCCCCCCGGCGCTCCCCGCCGCCAGCGAACCCGATCCTGATCCTCATCACCTGGGCGATCGGCATCCTGGTGAGCGCCTACATGATGCTGGCGCACGGGACCGGCTACGTGGTCCGGGCGCTGGGCACCAGTGCCAGGGACCTGGACCCGCTGCACCAGCGGGATGGCGCCGGCCTCGCTGTGCTCGGCGCCGCCATCGTGGTCGCCGCCACCACCTGGTGGCACATGCACAACGTCGCTGGCCGCATCATGTCCGCGTTCATCAGCGGGGCGCTGGGGTCAGTGGCGTGGGTCCTGCCGCTGCTGCTGGCCATGCTCGCCTGGCGGTTCCTGCGGCACCCGGACCGGAACTCCGAGACCGGCCGGGTGGTGATCGGGTGGACCGCGCTCGGGATCGGGGTGCTGGGTCTTGTGCATATCGCGCACGGCACCCCGCAGCCGGTGGACGGCGCCGCGGCGATGCGTGGCGGGGGCGGGCTGATCGGCTACTTCGCGTCGGCGCCGCTGGTGGCCGCGCTGACACCGTGGCTGGCGGCACCGCTGCTGGCGCTGGTCAGCGGGTTCGGCGTGCTCGTGATCACCGGCACGCCGTTGCACCGGATCCCCGACCGGCTGACCGAGATCCGCGGGCTGGCCGCCCGCGCCAGGACGCCGGCCGGCGAGGGCCAGGACGAGGCCGGCACCGGAGACCAGAGCCGCTGGACCAGGCCGGTCGGGGCACTGGTCCGGGCCGGCCGCAGGCGCCCGGAGGCGATCGAGGCGGGCGAGCACTCCAGGCCGTACGACACGCCGCTGGTCGGGGCGGACAGGGCAGGTGCCAGGCCCGGCCGCGGCGCTGCCGCTGGCGGCCGGGCCGGGGACGAGGACGGTGCCGCGGCGGGCTCAGGCCCCGGCGAGCCGGCCCCGAACGGGCGGCCGGCGGTGGCGGCCGAGGATGACGGGCTGCTCGACATGCTCGGCTTCAGCCCGCCGGCGCCGGCCGGGCAGGCGCCGCCGGTCCCGCACGCCAGCCCGCAGCCCGGCCGGAACGAGCAGTTGACGCTGACCGCAGCGAGCGATGCGAGCTATACGCTGCCGCCCGCCGCCCTGCTGCGGCCCGGCACGGCCCCCAAGACCCGCACCCGCGCGAACGACACAGTGGTCAGGGCGCTGACCGAGGTGCTGGAGCAGTTCGAAGTGGATGCCCAGGTCACCGGGTTCAGCCGAGGGCCGACGGTGACCCGGTACGAGATCGAGCTGGGGCCGGCGGTCAAGGTGGAGCGGGTCACCCAGCTCGCCAGGAACATCGCCTACGCCGTGAAGAGCGCGGACGTGCGCATCCTGTCGCCGATTCCGGGCAAGTCCGCGATCGGCGTGGAGATCCCCAACGCCGACAAGGAGATCGTCAGCCTGGGCGACGTGCTGCGGTCACCGGCCAGCGTGAACGAGACGCACCCGCTGGTGGTCGGGCTCGGCAAGGACGTTGAGGGCAACACGGTGGTGGCGAACGTGGCCAAGATGCCGCACATGCTCATCGCCGGTGCCACCGGATCCGGGAAATCAACCTGCGTTAACGGTCTCATTACCTCTGTTTTGCTGAGGTCCACGCCGGATGACGTCCGGATGATCCTCGTTGACCCTAAAAGGGTAGAGCTGGCGATCTATCAGGGAATACCGCACCTCATCACCCCGATCATCACGAGTCCTAAGAAAGCCGCCGAGGCGCTGCAGTGGGTGGTCGGCGAGATGGACCGCCGCTATGACGATCTGGCGGCTTCCGGATTCCGGCACCTGGACGATTTCAACAAGGCGGTGCGGGCCGGCCGGCTCACCCCGCCGCCCGGCAGCGACCGGGTGTACCTGCCGTATCCGTACCTGCTCGTCATCGTGGACGAGCTGGCCGACCTCATGATGGTGGCGCCCCGCGACGTGGAGGATGCGGTGGTCCGCATCACCCAGCTCGCCCGGGCGGCGGGCATTCATCTCGTGCTGGCCACCCAGCGCCCCAGCGTCGACGTGGTGACCGGGCTGATCAAGGCGAACGTCCCCTCCCGGCTCGCGTTCGCCACCTCCAGCCTGGCCGATAGCCGGGTGATCCTGGACCAGCCGGGCGCGGAGAAGCTGCTCGGTCAGGGGGACGCGCTGTTCCTGCCGATGGGGGCGAGCAAGCCGCTGCGGCTGCAGAACGCGTTCGTGTCCGAGCGTGAGATCCGCGAGGTCGTGGCGCACTGCCAGAAGCAGGGCGAGCCCTCCTACCGGGAGGACGTCGCGGCGCCCGAGCGGCAGCGTGAGATCGACGCGGACATCGGCGACGACCTGGAACTGCTGATCCAGGCGGCCGAGCTGGTGGTCAGCACCCAGTTCGGCTCCACCTCGATGCTGCAGCGCAAGCTGCGGGTCGGCTTCGCCAAGGCCGGCCGTCTGATGGACCTGCTGGAGAGCCGGAGCATCGTGGGTCCCAGCGAGGGTTCCAAGGCCCGCGACGTGCTGGTGCCGCCCGACGACGTCGCCGGGGTCCTCGCAATCCTGCGTGGCGAGGGCACGGACGCCTAGCGGACGGATACAGCCAGGTAACAGCTGGCCGAACCTGCTGCGGCGATTCCCGCGCCGTATCGGGGGCATGTCTACACTTGGTTACCTGTCCCACAGCCTGGGACCCCTTCCCATTAGTTCACTGTGCCCGCACCCCGGGCGGAACGCAGTGCCATTAGTCAGTGGAGGCGCGGCGTGAGCATTGGTGGCGCCCTGGCGGAAGCACGCAGCCGGGCCGGTCTCACCATTACGCAAGTCAGCCAGCGAACCTGCATCCGGGAAACCATCATCCGGGGCATTGAGCGCGACGACTTTTCCGCTTGCGGCGGCGACTTCTATGCGCGCGGACATATCCGCAGCATCGCCAGGGTCGTGGGGGCCGACCCCGAGGAGCTGATCCGGGACTACGACGCCGCCCACGCGGGCGCGAAGGAGATCCGGGCAGCGGACGTATTCGAGCCTGCCACCCCTATCAAGCTCAAGGAACGGCGCTCGCCCAACTGGAGCGTGGCCATGGTGATCGTGCTCGCCGTCGTGCTCGGCTACGGCGTGTACCGGCTGGTGGCTCCCGGCCCGCAGCACGTGGCGACGTCGGCCAGGGTGAAGCCGACCGCGGCACGGCCGGCGCCGGCGCATTCGGTGACTCCCTCGCCCACCCCGTCGGCGACCCCCGCGGCGGCGGCGCCGAGCCACCGGGTGACCGTCCGCCTCACCGCCTTGCAGGATTGCTGGGTCGGGTTCACCCGGCCGGACGGCAGCTACCTGAAGACCGCGTACATCAGCGGCGGCACGACCAGGACCTGGACCTTCCAGCATCGGGTGAGCATGAAGATCGGGAACCCGGGCGGGATCCTGCTCATGGTCAACGGCAAGAACTACGGCCGCCCCGGTCACCAGGGGCAGCCGGTCACGCTGTCACTCGGGCCCGGCCACAAGCTGGCCACCCGGGCCACGGGCGGTTAGGACACACCCTGGCGCCCGATGGGGGACGGGCAGGGGCCGGGGTTACCGTAGGCTGCCGGTGTGCCAAGCAAGCCGGGACCGCGGGACCAGGAGCGCACCGTCAGCCTGGTCACCCTCGGCTGCGCGCGTAACGAGGTCGACTCAGAAGAGCTCGCCGGGCGGCTGGAGGCCGCTGGCTGGACCCTGACCAACGGTGACGGCGCCGCCGTGGCCATCGTCAACACCTGCGGTTTCATCGAGGCCGCCAAGCAGGAGTCGATCGGCGAACTGCTGGCAGCCGCGTCGTCGGCGCCGAAGGTGATAGCGGTCGGCTGCCTGGCCGAGCGCTACGGGGCCGAGCTGGCCGCGGAGCTGCCCGAGGCGCAGGTGCTCAGCTTCGACGACTACGCGAGCATCGCGGACCGGCTCGACGCCGTGGTGGCGGGGGAGCAGCTGCCCGCTCACCAGCCCCGTGACCGGCGCCGGCTGCTCCCGATCGCGCCCGCCGACCGCGGCCGGGCGGCCGGCGAAGGGCCGCCGGGCCACGGGCCGGTGGTGCCGGGCGGGGGCATCCCTGACCTGCCGCCGGGCGCGGCACCGGCGTCCGGGCCGCGGGCACTGCGGCGCAGGCTGGCCGGCGGCCCGGCGGCGCCCCTCAAGATCGCCTCCGGGTGTGACCGGCGGTGCAGCTTCTGCGCGATTCCCTCATTCCGGGGCGCGTTCCTGTCCCGCCCGCCGCAGGACGTGATCAACGAAGCCGAATGGCTGGCCGGCCAGGGGGTCCGGGAGGTTCTCCTGGTCAGCGAGAACTCCACCTCCTACGGCAAGGACCTCGGCAACCTGCGGCAGCTGGAGGACCTGCTGCCCGCGCTGGCTGCCGTTCCCGGCATCGAACGGGTACGGGTCAGCTACCTTCAGCCGGCCGAGGTCCGCCCGGGGCTGGTGGCGGTGATGGCCGCCACGCCCGGCGTCGCGCCCTACTTCGATCTCTCGTTCCAGCACGCCAGCGGCCCGGTGCTGCGGTCGATGCGGCGGTTCGGGGACGGTGACCGGTTCCTGGCGCTGATCGATCAGATCCGGGACGCGTGCCCGGCGGCGGGGATCCGTTCCAACTTCATCGTGGGCTTCCCCGGCGAGACCCCCGCCGACGTGGCTGAGCTGGAGCGTTTCCTGGCCGCCGCCCGGCTCGACGCCATCGGCGTCTTCGGGTACTCGGACGAGGACGGCACCCAGGCAGCCTCGCTTCCTGGGAAGCTGCCGGAGGCAGAAATCGCGCGCCGGGCCGGCGACCTGGCCGGCCTCGCCGATGAGATCATGGCGCAGCGGGCCGCCGACCGGGTCGGTGAGGTGGCCGAGGTGCTCATCGAGGAGCGGCTGGGTCACGGCCGCTACGCCGGCCGCGCGGCTCATCAGGCCCCGGAGGTGGATGGGGCGACGACGGTCCGGTCGCCGCAGCCGCTCGCCGCGGGCGACATGGTGCGGGCCCGGGTCACCCGGTCGGACGGTGCCGATCTGCGGGCCGAGGCCCTCGCCGGCGAACTGCTCCCGGACCGGTAGTGCGGCAGGGAGGCGAGCCGTCCGCTCCCGGTGAAGCCCCGCCGGTGAACCTGCCATCGCCGGGGCTGATCAACCTGGCCAACGGCCTGACGGCCGTCCGGCTACTGCTGGTCCCGGTCTTCGTGGTGCTGCTGGTGGAGGGCGGCACGGCCGGCCGGATCGCGGCCTTCTTCGCGTTCGGGGTGGCGGCACTCACGGACCTGCTGGACGGCCGGGTCGCCCGGCGGCGGGGGCTCATCACCGACTTCGGCAAGATCGCCGACCCGATCGCGGACAAGGCGCTCACCGGCTCGGCGCTGCTGACGCTGTCCGCGCTGGGACAGCTCCCGTGGTGGGTGACAACCGTCATCCTGGTCCGGGAGCTGGCCGTCACCGGCCTCCGGTTCTGGGTGATCCGGCGCGGCGTGATCGCGGCCAGCCGCGGCGGGAAGCTGAAGACGCTGCTACAGGTGGTAGCGATCGCGCTCTACGTGCTGCCAGGCCCGTTCCAGCTGGTCAGGGAGATCGTGATGGGCGCGGCGCTGATCGTCACGGTGATCACCGGAGCGGATTACGCGGTCCGGGCGGTGCGGCTCCGGCTCCGGCCCGGCCCGCACCGGGGACCGGAATCACCGTGAACGGGCCGCGTCCGGGGTCCCCGGATCCCGCCGGGGCGGGACCCGGGGCGGGATCCCCGGGGCTGGATCCGGCGGCCGTGGCCGGCCACGAGCTGGCCGCGGACGTGATCGGCCTGCTGCGGGCGCGGGGCCAGACGGTCGCGGTTGCCGAGTCATTGACCGGCGGGCTGGTCGCAGCCGCGCTCACCGGCATCCCTGGAGCCTCCGAGGTGTTCCGGGGCGGGGTCATCGCCTATGCGACCGAGCTCAAGCAGACCATGCTGGGCGTGCCAGGACCGTTGCTGGCGGCGCGGGGAGCGGTGGATCCGCAGGTCGCGGCGGCCATGGCAGCCGGGGTCAGGGAACGGCTCGGCGCGGACATAGGGGCAGCCACCACCGGGGTAGCCGGCCCCGATCCCGCCGAGGGCAAGCCGCCCGGCACCGTGCACATCGCCGTGGCCGCAGCCGGCGCCCCGGTGGCCCGCACCTTGGCTCTGGCCGGGAACCGGGCCCGGATCCGCCGCGACACCGTCGGGGCGGCGCTCCGCCTGCTCGCGGATGTCCTACGGGAAGAGAACGGGTGATTACAGCGTTACGTCAGCAGCGAACACGGCGACCTGTGCTCTCCCACACTGACGGTGATGACAGGTACCGTGGAACTATCAGACTCGCCTCGCGAAGGGAGCGCGACATGGTCCTGCTTCGTCACTTGCTCGGTGACGTGCTGCGCCGGCTGCGCCAGCGGCAGGGTCGCACCCTGCGCGAGGTGTCGGCGGCGGCCCGGGTGTCGCTTGGTTACCTGTCGGAAGTCGAGCGGGGCCAGAAGGAGGCGTCCTCGGAACTGCTGACGGCTATCTGCGGGGCGCTCGGCATCCCGCTCTCGCACGTCTTCCGCGAGGTGTCCGACAACTTCGCCCTCGCCGAGCTGCAGAACGAGCCGGTGTTCACCGGTGCCAGGGAGCCCTCGCTGGACCAGCCGGCCGAGCGCGAGCTCGCCGCTCCGGTCGGCACTTTCGAGGCGGCAGGCCGGCCCGGCCTGCCCGCTCCTCCGGCCCGCAAGCTCACCGTCAGCGGCAATGTGCCGTTCGGCAATGTCGAGGACCGGGTGCGGGACGTCACCGACATGGTGCCGGTCTGACGGCCTGACCGAGGTTCAGACCCAGGCCTGCGGGTCGAGAGTGAGGTTTTCGACCCGCTCCGGCAGCTTGCCCGAGACGATGTGGGCGAGGCTCACCTCTTCCAGGATCGCCCGCTCGTTCGCCCGGAGCGCGATCCAGACGGTCTGCAGCGGCTCCGCTGCCCCGGTGTAGTCGACCTGTTCCGGCCGTACTCCGCGCACGCCCACGAGCTGCCCGTCGATGGCGCGGATGATGTCCGCGAGCGAAATCTCATCGGAGGGCTTGGCCAGCCAGAACCCGCCCTCGGGGCCTCGCTGGCTCCGCACCAGCCCGGCCCGCCTGAGCTGGGTGAGGATCGCTTCCAGGAACTTGCCCGGGATGTTCTGAGAGCGGGCAAGCTGGTCGGCAGTGCAGTGGCTGCCTTCAGCGGCCGCTAGTTCGATCGCGGCTCGCAGCGCATAGTCAGCCCGGGCGGACAATCGCATGTCAAGCATTATGCCTGGTGTGCACGAGGCAGTTGGCCTTGCAGCGGAGAGGTTGCCAGCCGGCCGCCGGATTTGGGCTATGCGGGCCGCGGCGGGCCCGGGTGCAGGAGGCCCGCCGCGGCTGGTGCCTGGTGGCCGGACTCGCGCTGGCCCGCGCCCGGGAGGCCTGGCGCGCGCCGGGGAGGGCGGGCCCGAGCGCGGGGGGTCCGGGCTGGGCCCGGGAGGGCTGGCCAGAGGCCGGGAGGGCTGGCCCGAG
>JAIRTY010000398.1 GCA_031254715.1 Nocardiopsaceae bacterium
CCCGGGTGCTCGCCGGTGTCCACGCCGGCTGGCGCGGCACCGTGGCCAAGGTCACCAGGTCCGCGCTGACGGTCATGGGGACGCTGGGCGCGCGGCCGGCCAGCGTGATTGCCGGGATCGGGCCCGCCATCGACCCGGAGCGCTACCAGGTGGGCGAGGATGTGGCGGCTGCGGCGGAGCAGGCGTTCGGCCCGCTGACCGGCGAGGTGCTGCGCCCGGACGGGACCGGGAAGTGGTTGTTCGACGCCTGGGCCGGGAACCACCTCACGCTGCGAGAAGCGGGGGTTCCCGCGCGCAACATCCATCTCGCCGGTGTTCCCACCGGGCCTGAACCCGGGCAGTTCTTCAGCCACCGGGCGCAGCAGCCCTGCGGCCGGTTCGCACTGGTGGCGCGGCTCCAGCGGGACGGCGGGGCGGGGTCGCGGTGAGCACCGTCCGGCGACCAGCCCCGGTGCCTGGCACCGAACCGTTCGGTTATCAAGGCTTTGATCTCGATCCCGCGCGCGGCCTGCTCACCTGCCGGTACTCGGCCGGGGACCGGGAGTTCGCGGAACGGGTCAGCTTCGCCGCCGACGGGAACTGGGACAGTCCCGCGGCCTGGCAGGCGGCCAGGCTGATCTTCCTGCTGGCCGGCGTGTCCTACTACAAGACCGCGGCGCCGCCGGTGATCGACCTCGGCCAGACCCCGGTCAGCGACGCCGAACGGGACTTCCTGCGCGAGTTCTACCTGGAAGGACTGGGCGAGTTCGGGTACCGGAACGGGCTGGATCTGTCGGGCCTGCGGATCACCGGCGGGTCCGCGGCGCGGCCGGCCGCCCCGCCAGCGCCGCCCGGTCTAGCCGGCGGATCACGCGGGGTGCTGATCCCGTTCGGCGGCGGCATCGACTCCATCGTCACGGTGGAGATGCTGCGCCCGCACTCCGACGCCGCCCTGTTCGTGATGAGCCGGCCGGGCGACCGGTTCGCCGCCATCGAACGGCCGGCGGCGGTCACCGGCCTGCCGATCGTCCGGGCCGGCCGGGAGATCGACCCGCAACTGCTGCGCTCGGCCGAGCTCGGCTTCCTGAACGGGCACGTGCCGGTGACCGGGATCCTGTCCGCCATCGCGGTGATGGCGGCGGTGCTGGACGGCCGGGACACGGTGGTGATGTCCAACGAGTGGTCGGCCTCGATCGCGACGCTGGAGGCCGGCGGCCGGTCCATCAACCACCAGTACTCGAAGAGCGCGGCGTTCGAGTCCGGGTTCCGGCGGGTGCTCGACGGCGCGCTGGGCCGCGGCATGACCTACTTCTCCGCGCTCCGGCCCTTCAGCGAGCTGTGGGTGGCGCAGCGGTTCGCGGCCCTGACCCAGTACCACGACGTGTTCCGCAGCTGCAACCGGGCGTTCCACATCGACCCGGCCCGGCGGCTGGACCACTGGTGCGGGCAGTGCGACAAGTGCTGCTTCATCGACCTGATCCTGGCCCCGTTCCTGCCAGCGGCGGAGCTGGCGAAGATCTTCGGCGGCGCCGAGCCGCTGGCGGACCCATCGCTGGCGGGGCGGTTCCGTAGCCTGCTCGGCACCTCGGCGGAGGCAAAGCCGTTCGAGTGCGTGGGCGACGTGGGCGAGTGCCGGGCGGCGGCGGTGCTGGCGGCGCAGCGGCCCGACCGGACGGGCACCCCGCTGCTGCGGACGCTCACCGCCGAGTTCCCGCCGCTGGCGCCGGACGCCGTGGCCAGCCTGCTGCGGCCGGCGGGCGAGCACGCCATCCCCGCCGCCTATGCGGCCGGCGGCCTCCCCGGCTGAGCGGGCTGGTGAGCGATCCGATGCAAGAACGAACCGGCACGCCGGCCCCGCGGCCCGCGCTGTCCTGGTCTGACCTGCGGGGCAGCCGGGCCGGGGTGTGGGGCCTCGGCGTCGAGGGCCGGGCTAACCTGCGCAAGCTGACCGAGCTCGGCGCCGACCCGGTGCTGGTGGACGACCGGCCGCCGGCCGGCGCGGAGGCGGGCGGCGAGGGGCTGGCTGGGCGGCCGGTGCTGGCGACCGGCGAGGGCGGGCTGGCGGCGCTGGCCGCCTGCGACGTGGTGGTGAAGTCGCCGGGCATCAGCCGCTACCGCCCGGAGGTCAGGGAACTGAGCGCGCGCGGTGTCCCGGTCACGGGCGGGCTCGCGCTCTGGCTCGCCGGGGCGGACCGGGCCCGGGTCGTGTGCGTGACCGGGACCAAGGGCAAGAGCAGCACCACCGCGATCGCCGGGCACCTGCTGCGCGGGCTCGGCTACCAGTGCCTGACCGGCGGGAACATCGGCCAGCCGCCGTGGGACCCGGCCCGGCCGGACGCGGCCGCCGGCTGCGACTTCTGGGTGATCGAGACGTCCAGCTACCAGGCCACCGACCTGGCGTTCTCGCCGCCGGTGGTGGCGGTCACCTCGCTGCACCCCGACCATCTGGACTGGCACGGCGACGTGGCGACCTACTACCGGGACAAGCTGTCGGCCTGTTCCCAGCCCGGCGCGGACCTGACGGTCGCGAACGGCGACAGCGACCTGCTGGCCGAACGGGCCGCGCTGCTCGGCCCGCGGGTGGAGTGGGTCCGGGCGGACGACGAGCCCGGCGCTGACTGGATGGCCCGGCTCGGGCTGCTCGGCACGCACAACCGGCGCAACGCCCTGATCGCCCGGGCCTGCCTGCGGGCGCTGGGCGTGCCCGCTGCCGCCGACAATGCAGCCCTGGCCGCGGCAGCGGCCGGGTTCACGCCGCTGGCCAGCCGGCTGACGGTGATCGGCGAGGTGGCCGGGGTCACGTTCGTGGACGACAGCCTGTCCACCAACGTGCTGCCGACGCTGGCGGCGCTGGACGCCTTCCCCGGGCGGCGGGTCGCGCTGATCGCCGGCGGGCACGACCGCGGCATCGACTACCGCCCGCTGGCGGCAGGACTGGCCGCGCGCGATGCGCCGACCCTGGTGCTGGCCATCCCGGACTCCGGGCCCCGGATCGCGGCGGCGATCGAGGCGGGCAGCCCCGGCAAGGCCGAGGTGAGCGTGTGCCCGGACCTGGCGGCGGCGGTCGGCCGGGGGTTGCGGTGGGCGCGCCCCGATGGGGTGGTGCTGCTATCCCCGGCCGCGCCCAGCTTCGGCGTCTTCCGCGACTACCGGGACCGGGGCCAGGCGTTCGCCGCCGCCATGCAGGCCTGCGCCCCCGCCTGAGTCGTCGCCCGGTGGGCTTCGGCCGTCCCAGTTCCATGATCATGGTGATTCAGGTGGGTACGCCGCCGACCGAATCACCACGATCATGGCTCACTCCGGCTCGGGCCGGGCGCCGGGCCCGGGACGGCTGCGGCAGGCTGGGTACATGACCACCGCTTCCGGTACAGCGCCGCCCTCGTCCCTGCTCAAGTCCTTCGCCCGGGTGGTGGGCCCGGCCCACGTGCTGACTGGGGACGCCGCGGCGGGGTACGCGGTGGACTGGACCGGGGG
>JAIRTY010000402.1 GCA_031254715.1 Nocardiopsaceae bacterium
GGGAGCCCGGCCCGGCCAGCGCCGCCGCGGCGATCGCGCACAGTGCCGTGCTGCGGCCCGAGCGGGCGGGGCCGGCGATCAGCGCGTGCTCCCGCTCGTACAGGGTCAGCCCGGCCGGCGCCAGCGTGCCGTCAGCAAGGCCGGCCGGGAGCCACCACGGGTCGCCGCCGGTCCGGGCCAGGCCGCCGAGCACCGAGACCGGGACCCGGTCCGGCAGCACCCGCACCGGCCGGGCGCTGCGGGCAGCTCCCGGCCAGCGGGCAGCGGCCCCGGAGACCGCGGCGGCCAGGTCATCGCCGGGCCAGGCGACCTGGACCACCTGGCCGGTGGCTGCGACAACGGCGCGCCCGGGCACGAACGACGGGACGTCGGCCGCCCGGATGCTGAAGTAGGCGTAGCTCGTCGGGTCGGCCAGCCGGAACAGGAGCTTCTGCTCGGTCACCGTGGCCCACTGCCCGGGAACCGCGCCGAGCCGGTCGGCGCTGGCCGCGGTGTGGATCCCGACGGTCGGGCCCTCCGCGTGCACCCGGCGCAGCTCCTCGCTCAGCCGCAGGCCGGCGGCATCCCTGGCGTACCCGGCCAGCAGCGCCCCGAGGTTGTCGATGAGCACCAGCCAGCGCGGCCTGGAGCCGGAGCCAGCGGCCTTGCGCTCATCGAGCTCGGCGGCGAGCAGCCGGATCAGCCGCTGCTGCCGCTCGGAGTCCGCTGGCCCGACATAGGCACCGGTGTGCGGCAGTCCCGCCAGCGCCGACAGCTCACCAGCCCCCAGGTCGAGGACGTAGACATGCAGGGCCGACGGATCGCTGGCGCGGGCCTGGCCGAGCGCCAGCGCGGCCAGCGCGGTACTGGTGCCGGACCCGACGATCCCGTAGAGCAGCAGGTTGCCCGCCCCGGGGTCCCAGCCGGCCAGGTACTGCGCCTGCCGCTCCGGGTCATCGGCGAGCGCCAGCGGGGGAAGCCCGGCGGCACCGGTCTGCAGGCCGCGCTCGGCCGCTGCGGGCAGCCCGGCCAGGGGGACCACGCCGGGCAGGGGCGGCGGCCACGGCTGACGCGGGCGCGCCAGGCCGGCCGCGGTGAAGGCCTCGCTGGCCGCATCGATGAGCCGCTGCAGGTCGGTCGCCCCGGCGGGCGCCCTGGACGCTCCGCCCGGGCCGGTGATCGCCCCGCCTCCCCGTCCGAACCCGAACGGGCGCAGCACGACCGGCGAGCCCGTGGCCCCGGCCTCGCTCACCGTCGTGGCGAGCGCCGTCTGCAGCGGCAGCACCTCCTGCGCGCTCACCCGGTAGAACGCGCGTCCCCGCTGGCGTCCGCCGATGCCAGCCGCCGCCGGTGAGTCGATGACATCCTGCGAGTCAGCGGAGCTCTCCAGCCGCAGCGCGATCCGGAGCTTGACGTTGTTCTTGATGTTCTCGTTCACCGAGCCGCTGGGCCGCTGGGTGGCGAGTATCAGGTGCACGCCGAGGCTGCGGCCGCGCTGGGCGATCCCGACCAGGTTGTCGACGAACCCGGGCAGCGCCCGGATCAGGGTGGCGAACTCGTCGATGACCACGACCAGCCGGGGGAGTGCCTCCAGTTCCGGTTGCCGGGTGCCGCGCAGCCGGTGGTAGTCGCGGATGTGGTCGAGTCCCAGGCTCACCAGCAGCCGTTCCCGGTGCCGTAGCTCAGCCTCCAGGCAGCGCAGCGCGCGGGCGCCCAGCTGCTGGTCGAGGTCTGTCACCAGCCCGACGACGTGCGGCAGCGCGGAGCACTTGTCCAGGCCGCCGCCGCCCTTGTAATCAACGAGCACGAAGGTGAGGTGCTCCGGGTCACAGTCGACGGCCAGGCTCGTCACCAGGGTGCGGAGCAGCTCGCTCTTCCCCGACCCGGTGGTGCCCCCGATGAGGCCGTGCGGCCCGTCCTCATCGAGATCGATGCCGAAGGCGCCCTGCTCGCTGAGCCCGAGCGTGGCCCGGGCCCTGGCCCTGCCCGCGCTGTCCCGCCAGCGGCCGGCCACCTCGCCGGGCGGCACGGCGCCATCCGCCGACCGGGCCAGGTCCAGCAACGGCAGCAGCGGCACCAGGCCGGGCAGGCCCGCACCGGGCTCGGCCAGCTCCGGGTCGTCGAAGCGGGCCAGGGCACGGGCGCACCGCCGGGCCAGTTGATCGGTCAGGCCGGCGATGAGCACGCCCGGCACGGCCTCAGCCGACCGGAGCCGGTGGACGGTCGCGTCCCCGGCCTCGCTGACCCCGATCGTGACGCTGCACGCCGCGGGCAGCCGGGCGGTGACCACGACGCCGGCCACCGGCCCGGCCCTTCCGTCCAGCAGCTCCCGCAGCGGGTTCGCGCGCCCCTCGAGCAGCGCCGCGCCGTCGGCCACGACGAAGAGCAGCGGCCCGGTGGCATCGCCGGCCAGGTCCCGGCGGGCCGCCAGCAGCCCGCGTGCCAGCTCCCGGCAATCCTGCGGCCCCGCGGCGAGCAGCCGGGCGCTCCCGCCGCCGCGGGGGTCGATGACATGCGGCAGCCACTTGGCCCAGTCCCAGTCCGCCGCCCGGCCGGTATCAGCGAAGACGGCGACCGTGACGTCGGCCGGGCCAGCCGTCACGGCCGCCTGGCAGAGCAGGGAACGGGCGAGCGCGAGCACCGCGGGCCGGTCGCCCTCGAGGCCGGCTACCTCGCCCGCGGTCAGCCGCAGCGGGACCGGGACGCTGCGCAGGCCTGCTGCCGCCCGCAGGATGCCGGCAACCTCATCCGCGATCTTCTCGCCCGGGCCCGGCCGGGCCGGTGGTGACCAGCCCTGGTCTGCGATCCCGGCGGACAGCTCAAGGAAATCAGCCATCCAGGGACGCCGCTCCCAGAGCCGGCGGCTCGGCCCGGTGGCGCGGAACACGATCTCGGCCAGGTCCGGGCAGGCGGCCCAGCGGCGGGCGGACTCGGCTGCCGCCAGGGCGGGCAGGTCCCGGCGCAGCCCATCGAGTTGCCGGCGGAAGTCCCGTGCGCCCCGGCGCACGCTGAGCCTGCCCCTGGTCCGGTCCTCGATGACATTGAGCAGCATCATCACGGGGAAGATCACGGCGATCGCCGCATAGCGGAGGTCGTGGCTCACCGCGATCATGCCGCCCGCCATCAGCACCGAGCCGATGAGCATCGACAGGTTCAGCGCGGTCCGGTCCCGGCTGGGAGGCT
>JAIRTY010000408.1 GCA_031254715.1 Nocardiopsaceae bacterium
TACACACAAACAATACACATGCGCCGGCCACGCCCGCCGCCCCGGCGGCGCGGGCCCGCGCGCGCAGCCCGATGGCGGCCGGCCCGGCCAGCGGTCCGAGCACGATGATGATCGCCAGCGCCGTCATCCCCGCAGCCCCCTCAGCTCGGCCGCGCTCGCCTGCGCGAGCTGGCGGGTCAGGCCGGACACGAACCCGAGCATGATCAGCACTCCTGCCGCGATGTCGAGGAAGATGCCCGCCTCGACGATGAACGGGAACGTCGCCACCAGCGTGATCGCGCCCAGGAAGACGCCGTTCTCGACGATGAGCCAGCCGATGAGCTGCGCCACGGTGTGACGGCGGACGACCATGACCAGCGCGCCGAGCAGGATCACCGCGGTGGACAGCGGCACCACGGCCGCCGCGACCAGGCCACGGGGCAGCAGCTGGGGGCGGGTCACGAGGTAGGCGAACGCGGTCAGCGCGCCGCCGGTGATCAGTGAGGTGGACAGGCCGGTGGAGATCGCCGTGTCGCGGGCCAGCGCCAGCCGCCGCAGCAGCAGCCGCCGGGTCGCCAGCGGGATCCCGGCGCCCTTGATCGCGAGCGTGAGCCCGGCCAGGATCCACAGCTCCACGCTGCCGAAGGCCCAGGCCGCGACGGCGGCGGCGAACGACAGCACCACCGACTGCGCCCCGTAGTAGGCGACGTACCGGTTGAACAGCTTCGACCCCAGGCACGCGAACGCGAGCAGCAGGATCAGCACCCCCGACAGGTCGAGCAGCACGCCCGCCGCACTGGTGGCGGCCAGTCCCGTCATCGCTATGACACTCCGATCACGTAGGAGGTCGCCACGCCGACCAGCGCGAGCAGGAACGAGGCGCCGAGGAACTCCGCGATCCGGAAGAACCGCAGCTTCGCGAACGAGGTGTCGATCACGACGATCACCAGCCCGCACAGCGCGAGCTTGCCGAGCAGGACCGGGATCGCCAGCAGGGCGGCGGGCAGGTCAGCGGAGGTGCCCAGGCCCCACGGGATCACGAACACGTTCATGAAGATCGACGACATCACGAACAGCTTCAGCCAGCTGCCCCACTTGACCAGCGCGTACGCCCGGCCCGAGTACTCCAGCACCCGGCCTTCCTCGATCATCGAGATCTCGGTGCTCACGCCGGGGTTCTCGACCGGGATCCGGCCGTTGTCCGCCAGCACGATCAGCAGGAAGGCGACCAGCCCCAGCAGGTGGGTGGGCAGCACCAGCGCGTACGGGGACCCCGCGATGGCGTGGTTCATCAGGTACGGGTTGTCAGACGCGGACACCGCGCCGACCGTGAAGAACACCAGGATCAGCGCGGGCTCGGCCATGCTGCCGAGCCAGCTCGCCCGGCTGGCGCCCAGGCCGCCGTACGGGCTGGCGGTGTCCAGGCCCGCTAGCGAGATCGCGAAGCTGGCGAGGGTGAGCACGAACGCGCCGCCGATGAGGTCGGCGAGGAACGCCAGCGGCAGCGGGTCGCTGGTGATGATCGGCACGATCACCGACACGGTCAGGTAACAGGCGAACGCGACGAACGGGGCCGCGCGGAAGATCCACGACGCCTGGTCGCTGACCGCGCTGCCCTTGCGCAGCAGCTTGCCGAGATCGCGGTAGGGCTGCAGCACGCTGGGGCCGCGCTTGGATCCGACGACGGCCTCGGCGCGCGTGATGACGCCCGCATACAGCGGCGCGAAGATCAGGACGACCAGGCTCTGCAGCACCTGGATGAACACGGGCAAGGCCAGCCTCCGCCTGTTCACTCCGGCACATCGGCCGGGTCGGGCAACAGGTAGAGGCCATCAGCCGGGCCACATCGGCCCCGCGGTACGCGAGCCTCATCGCGTCCGGCCTTACCGTACACGGTCACCGCAGCTGGCACCAAACGCTCACGGGGGAGGGCACGGGTGCGCGGCCGCGTTGACCACGGGTCCCGTCCTTGCCAGACTGCGGGACGGCGATGGGACTCGCCAGGGAGGGCCAGGTGGCCTCCTGACACCGCGGCAGCCGCCGCTGACGGTTCCTGCTTCCGGCCACGGCCCAGGAGACCCGATGCCCGCTGCCGCCCCAGTGCCCCGCCGCCCTTCCATCCACACGCTGTACAGCGAAGCGGATCTGCTCACCGGGCCGGGCTGCCCGGTGTGCGGCTACACCGCCGAGGCCCGGGGCCGGTACCTGGACTGGTTTGCCCTGGAGGGGCACGGCGACCCGGACGTGATCACCAGGCTGAGCGCTTCGCTGGGCTGGTGCCCTGGCCATACCCGGGATGTCATGAGCCAGCCCGGCGCGGCGACCCGGCTCACCGCCGTCTACCGGTACCTGGTCGAAGGCGCGCGGGAGAAGCTGCAGGCACGGAAACCGCGGATTGCCGCCTGCCCGGCCTGCGTGCACGACCGGGCCGTGGCTGACCGCGCGCTGGACGCGGTGCTGGCCGGGCTCACGGACACCGCGACCCGGGAGCGCTACCTGGCAACGGGTGGCCTGTGCGTTCCGCACCTCCAGGACGCGCGGCGGGCGCGGCGGCACCGGCAGGCAGCCGCCTAGGCGGTGCGGGCGATGACCGCCAGCCTGCGGCAGGGCGACGCCGGGCCGGATGTCCTGGCTGGTGGCCCTGACCACGACGCGGGCCGGCGGGCGGCGCTCTGGGCAGCCCTTCCGCCCGGCAGCGGGGTCCCGCCCGGGGCCTGCCGGCCGTGCCTGGCCGGCGCACGCGCGCAGCGCGAGGCGCTGGTGCAGGTCATTGCAGACGGCGGCGGCGGCCGGGCGACGTCTGCCGGGGATTATGGCCCCCGCCTGTGCGGCGGTCACCTGCGCGATGCGGTGACCATGGATCGGCGCCGGGCGCCGGCCCTGCTGGCGCGGCAAGCCGCAGGCAAGGCCGGCGCCCTGGCGGGGCCGGTGGCCCGGCGGCCGGGGGCCGGTCCCGGCGGGTGGCTGCGGCGGTCCCGCACTTCTGCCGCGATCGCCTGCCCTGCGTGCCGGGACGGGCAGCGGGCGGCCCAGCTGGAACAGCGCCAGCGGTCCGGGCGGATGCC
>JAIRTY010000424.1 GCA_031254715.1 Nocardiopsaceae bacterium
CGCACCCGGGGGTGACCCCGCCCACCACGCGCGGGGTCTCCCGCTGCACGTGGTCGGGGTTGCCGGGATCGATCCGCTCCGGGCTGAAGGCCACGAACACGTCCTGGCCAGCCCGCAGCCCGCGGGCCCGCAGCGGCTCGGTGAGCAGGTCGTTGGTGGTCCCCACATAGGTGGTGGAGGTCAGGATGATGGTCTGGCCCGGCCGGGCGTGCGCCACCACCGACTCGCACGCGCCCCGCAGCGCCGTCAGGTCCGGCTCCCTGGTGTCGTCCACCGGCGTGGGCACGCAGATGATGACGGTGTCGGCCGCGGCTGCGGCAGCCGGCTCGCCGGTCAGCTCGAGTGAGCCGTCCGCCAGCGCCGCGGCCAGCCGGGGCCGGTCCACGTCGGCCAGGTCGGCCCGGCGGGCCGCGATCGCCGCCAGCCGCTCGCCGCTGATGTCGATCCCGATGATCCGCTGCCACCGGCCGTGCAGCCCGAGCGCGGTGGGCAGGCCCACGTAGCCGAGCCCGATCACGGCAACCGCCTGCGGGCACACGGCGCCCGGCCCGTTACCGCCGGTGCCGTGCTGCTGCCCTGGCAGCTCGAACGGCACCAGCCGGCTCTGCAGCTGGTACTCGCGGCCGTTGACGGCAAGCGAAAGCTGAGGCTTTGTCACTCGAATCCCCCCGTGTGGCGGTCCGCCGGCCGGCCCGGAGTAGCTACCCCGGCTTGACCCGGCCGCGATCCGCCAGCTGCAGTCCTGCTACCGCAATGGGCAGAACTGGTGCAGAATGCGTTTCCTCGTCCCTGCTATTGACCTCTGACTGATAGCCGCCACGCTATTGCGCAGCGTCGCCAGGTAACTCGGGTCAAGGGGTGGTTTCAGGTACCTCATTCGACTGAGGTTGCCTCCTGCGTCTCCGCAGCCACTCCAGTCACCGGGGATCCGGCCGCGAGCCCAGCTACCGGCCCGGCCGGGCGCCCGGCGCCGAAGCCGCCGTCGGGCTGAGCCGCTGGGCGAGCTGGCCGGCCCCCGGGCCCCGGTAGTCCCAGCAGAGCCAGTGCCGCACCCCCTTCGCCCACAGCCGCCAGGGCCTGTCGGCGTCCCCGACGAAGAAGCGTGGCATCGTGTGCAGTCCGGTGATCTCCGACCGCCAGATGGCGCAGCCGTAGGAGTACCCGGCCGCCCGCACCGCTGCCACCGCCCGCTCATCCAGGTGCCCGTAGGGGTAGCAGAAGCCGGTCACCGGCTGGCCGCTGGCCTGCTGCAGAATGGCACGGCTCTGGCTGGCCTCCGCCGCCAGCTCGTCGTCGCTGGTGCCGGGCAGCGACACGTGCCGCAGCCCGTGCGAGCCGATCTCGATCCCGGCGCCGGCCGCCTGCCGCACCTGGTCAGCGGTCATCAGCGGCTTGCGCGGCCCCTTGACGTCCCAGTCGTTCTGCCCGCCGAGCCGGCCCGCGATCGGGAACACGGTCGCCCCGAAGCCGCAGTCGGCCAGCGCGGGCAGCACGTTGCTGATGAAGTCCGCATAGCCGTCGTCGAAGGTGAGGCCGACCAGGCCCCGGCCATCGCCAGCCTGCCGGGCGGCGACGAGCCCGGCGACCGACACCCCCCGCAGTCCCCGGCGGAGCAGCCAGCCGAGCTGCTGCCGCAGCCGCGCCGGCGACACCGTCACCAGGTACGGGTCTTCGTCGTAGTCGATGACCGAGTGATACATGATCACAACGGGCACGCTGCTGCCAGCCAGTCCCGCGCCCGCCAGTTGTGCCATCCCGCTGCCCCATCCCCCATGAGTTCCGGCACTACGGTAGGAGCGCAGGCTGCGCCGGTACTCGCCCGTTCGGGCGGTTTCACCTACCTCATCCGGACGGGGCCGGAGGGGGCCGTCCGCGGCCGCAGCCGCGCCGCCCGCCGCGCCGTTCGCCGGGCCGCGTCGCGCCGCTGGCCTGGGAAAGCGGCCGCGTCAGACGTCGACCGAGGTGCCCGGCTCGATCCGGGTGAACGCCGCGCCGCTGTCCCCGGCGGCCAGCTCAAGCCAGTTGCCCAGCACCGTCAGGCCGGTCTCGTTGAGCAGGCCGTCGTGGATGACGTAGGCCTGGCTGGGCGCGACAGCGCGCCCGTAGTCGATCATCTCCGACAGCTTCAGCCACGGCGCGTTGCCGGGCAGCAGCAGGGTGCGCACCGGGTCCTCCGGCACGGTGAGCGCGTCCCCGGGGTGGAAGACGTCCCCGTCCAGCAGGAAGCCGGTGTTCGCGACCTTCGGGATGTCCTGGTGCAGCAGCGCATGCTCGGAACCGTAGACGTGGACGTCGAACCCGGCGGCCGTGAACGTGTCACCATGACCGACCGCGTGCACCCGGCCGCCGAAGCCCGCGAACTGGCCGGCGAGCGAGGCGTTCGTCCACACCTCCAGCCCCGGGTCGGCGGTCAGCGCCGCGCGCAACTGGTCGGGCACCACGTGATCGAAGTGCTCATGGGTGATCAGGACGGCGTTCGCGCCGGCCAGGGCGTCCTCGCCCGAGAACGCGCCCGGGTCGATGACCACCCGTCCGCCATCGGATTCGAGCCGGACGCAAGCGTGCCCGAGCTTCGTCAGCCGCATCGCTTCTCCGCTTCTCCGTGTTCCGCTGGGCAACCGAGACGAACCATATCCTGATCTGGCCGGGTCTGGCGGGGCACCAGGAACCAGGGCTGCCGGCGTCAGCGACCGGGTACCGCAGGCACCGGCCCGGTGCGGGCGGACTGGTGTACGTTGGCAACTCGCGGGGCAGCAGCGCTGAGTCACCGCTGGACGTCTCACTGACCACGAGCGATTACGGCGCCTGCCGTGGCGGACCGCGGCCGGCCCGGCTGGGGCTCCGCTGGAGGCGCGATGAGTGAGCAGATCCCGCCCGGGCAGGGCGGGGCGGTAGCGGGTCACCGGCTGGCCGACTACCTGATCGAGCACGAGCTCGGGCGGGGCGGGATGGCCGTGGTCTACCTGGCGCGCGATCCGCGGCTGGACCGGCCGGTCGCGCTGAAGGTGCTGTCGCCGGAGCTGGCCAGGGACGAAGCGTTCCGGCGCCGGTTCATCCAGGAGTCCCGCGCCGCGGCGGCGGTGGACCACCCGAACATCATCCCGGTCTTCGATGCCGGCGAGGCGGACGGCGTGCTCTACCTGGCCATGCGCTACGTCCCGGGCGGCGATGTCAGGTCGCTGCTTGACCGGGCAGGCCCGCTGCCGGTGCGGCAGGCCTGCTCGCTGGTGGGCCAGGTGGCGTCCGCGCTGGACGCCGCGCACGAGCGGGGCCTGATCCACCGCGATGTCAAGCCCACCAACATGCTGCTGGAGCCGTCCTCCTCGCACAGCCGGCCCGACCACGTGTACCTCGCCGACTTCGGGCTGGCCAAGCAGTCGGTCGCAGCCACCAGCCTGACGATGACCGGCCAATTCCTCGGAACGGTCGATTACGTGGCACCCGAGCAGATCGAGGGGCACGCCCTGGATGGCCGGGCCGACCAGTACGCCCTGGCCTGTGCCGTTTTCGAAATGCTGTGCGGCTACCCGCCGTTCCGGCGGGAGCACGCCATGGCCGTCATCTCCGCCCAGCTGTCGGAGCCGCCGCCGTGGCTGAGCGCGTTGCGTCCCGGGGTACCGGCCGAGATCGACCAGGTGCTGGCGCAGGCCATGGCCAAAGCCCCGGACGAGCGGTACGCGCGGTGCGTCGATTTCGCCGAGGCATTACTGGCGGCGTCCGGCCCGGAGGCGGCCGGCGGGGCCATGCCCGGAGCCGAAATGCCCGGCGCTCAGATGCCCGGCGCTCAGATGCCCGGCGCGGCGCCGCCCCGGCCGCGGACCGAGCTGGCCAGCCCGGCCGGACTCGGCGCCCAGGCGGGCGCGCAGGCCCTGGACGCAACCGCGCCCGTTCCCGGTGCCGTCCCGCCGGATGGGACCGCTCCCGGCGCGGGCCCCGGCGGGCCCGCCCAGCCGCCAGGGGGTGACCAGCCCACCCGCGAGTTCCCCGGCATCGACCCGAGCGCGCCGCCGGACTGGTGGGACGACGTGTCGGCTCCGGTCCCCGGGCCAGCCGCCCCGTCCCGGCCGGGAGGGCCGCCCCGGCCGGGAGGGCCGCAGGCCGCGGCGGGGCTGGGCGGCCGCCAGTTCCCGCCCGGGCAGATCGGCCGTCCCTACCCGGCCCGCCCCGGGGG